>JADHYC010000082.1 GCA_016782645.1 Fidelibacterota bacterium
ATAAAGGGCGAAAATCCAGAGCTGTTTTGCCGTGTTATGTTACACCACAATACAGGATTGAGACTTAACGAGTTTGAATCAGCGGAAATAAAGAGCGGGTTACTTCATGTTTACAATCCTTGTAAAAGAGGCGTTTCAAGAACTATTCCTATTGATGAAGTTACAGCGAACTGTTTTAACTGGTTAAAGGGAAATAGCATTTATCACCATAAGACTATTTCACGTTTGTTTACAGAGACTTTAAAGGAACTTAAACTATATAGGACGGTTGACGGTGGAACTCGACACTTTCATAATTTAAGGGACACCTTCGGGACAGTCGCATATTACTTAACCCGTGATATTTTCCAGGTCTCAAAGTGGATGGGACACACAAATAAAGGTAAGCCTAATGTTGAAACCACTGTTATATATGCTAATTTTGATGAGGAGTTTTTACAGGAAGATTTTGGAACTCATACCGGTATTATAAAAAGTATGGAGAACGCCTTATTGAGAAATTACAGGTTGAACCATTTACAGAAACATATTAAAAGGGAAATTAATATTGATTCTTTTAAAGAGAATATTCAGCACGAAAATAATCTGACCGAACTTTATCCCTTCATACCAGAGAAAAAAAATAATGAGTACCGGCACCTAAATAATTTGGTAAAAAATTGATGGGTATATTTTATGGGTATAAGTCATGGGTATATTTCAAGTCACCGAAGGGCAATAAATGACAATATATGTTAATATTTACAACCCTATTTTAAGTATTGATCAATAGAATGAGAATATTTTTGAAGTGTAAACTATTGTTTTTACAAATTAGAGCGGGTGAGGAGAATCGAACTCCCGTATCCAGCTTGGGAAGCTGGTGTTCTACCATTGAACTACACCCGCATTCAAAAAACATAAAATAATTTAATAGAATCAGACTTTTATCAAAACGTTTTTAAGACCATTTTAACAAAACTGAATAGGTCAGAATTCCGATATTTAAACATATTTTAATCTACACTTTAATAATTTGAATTCAACTACAATTTGTGACAATCTCTTCGTAAAGCACAAAATATTGTATATTTTCTTGACATCCAAGTATCGTTTTGCTAAATTCCACACAGCTAATTTTAAGAGAATACACCAAAGTATTTACCTGAAATTTTCTAATTTGGAGGAGTGGATGTCTGAGCCGATTCAGATAAATTTTGAGAACCGAAAACAAGAACCCGGAATTAATATTAACAAGGATCAGACCCCCTCTTTAACCTTTGTAAAAGACACAGAACCAAGCACAACTTTTTCTATTAACGCTCTCGAAGTTCTAAACAAACGGTACCTAAGACGCTATAAAAATGGAAATGTTATCGAAACTCCTGAACAGCTATTAAAACGCGTTGCAAATGCAATAGCCGAAGCCGATTCATCCTATACAAGTAAAATCAATATCCAAAAAACTGCTAAAAGGTTCTATGAGATAATGTCTCGAAAAGACTTTATGCCTAATTCACCTACTCTGATGAATGCCGGACGTGAACTTGGACAGCTTTCCGCATGCTTTGTATTACCTATTGAAGACTCAATGGAATCGATTTTTCAAACACTTAAAGACACAGCTCTTATACATAAAAGTGGTGGAGGTACAGGATTCTCATTTAGCAATATACGTCCTAAAAGCAGCATTGTAAAAACTACAAGTGGAGTTGCAAGTGGACCAATCTCATTTATGAAAGTATATAACGCAGCAACTGAGGCAGTTAAACAGGGTGGTACTCGCCGGGGTGCAAATATGGGAATTCTACGCGTTGATCATCCGGATATATTAGACTTCATCAATTGCAAACTGGATAGCACCGAATTGACAAACTTTAATATCTCGGTTGCTTTAACAGACCAGTTTATGGAAAAAGTAAGAAAACGTGAACATTATGAACTAATTAACCCGCTGGATGACTCTGTTACAGGTACTTTGAATGCCGCCGACGTTTTCAAGCTTATTGCAAAAAATGCATGGGCTAATGGTGATCCGGGAATTATTTTTGTAGACAAAATAAATGAATTTAACCCTACACCAAAATTAGGTGATATTGAAGCTACGAATCCATGTGGTGAACAACCCCTCCTTTCTAATGAGGCATGCAACCTGGGTTCCATTAATCTGGCTAATTTTATCACTGACGGGAAATTTGATTATGAAAGATTAAAAGGTATTATTGATACCTCTGTTCATTTTCTCGATAACGTGATTGATGTGAATAAATATCCTCTGAGAAAAATCGACAATATGGTAAAGCAAAGTCGGAAAATCGGTCTCGGAGTAATGGGATTCGCCGATGTACTTTTCAAATTAAGAATACCATACAATTCCGATGAAGCTTTAAAACTGGCTGATGAAATTATGAAGTTTATATACAACCATGCTAAAGAAGCCAGTATAAAACTTAGTAAAAGCAGAGGTACTTTCCCTGTATGGAATGAAAGTATATATTCTCCCGATGGTCCAAAACTACGTAACTCAACATTTATAACAATTGCACCAACTGGTACTATATCAATGATCTCAGATTGTTCAAGTGGTATTGAACCTATCTTCTCTTTAGTCTTTACCAAACATGTAATGGATGGAACTGAGTTACTATATGTTAATCAATACTTTGAAGAAGCCTGTAGGGAGGTAGGTATTTATAGCGAAGAATTAATGGAAAAAGTCAAATCTAAAGGCTCTGTTCAAGATATAGAAGAAATTCCGGAAAATATTAAAAAAGTTTTTGTAACAGCTCATGACATCTCTCCTGAATGGCATGTACGTATGCAGGCGTCTTTCCAAAAATGGGTGGATGCTGCAGTTTCAAAAACATGTAATTTTCCTAAATCCTCTACTGTACAGGATGTAATTGATGCTTATTGGTTAGCATACGAAGCTGGCTGTAAAGGTATTACTATCTATCGCGATGGAAGCCGGGATGAGCAGGTACTATATATAGGCAAAAAAGGTAAACCATCTTCTCATCAATTTATTCAGTTCGATCAAACAATCCACCCACGCATAAGACCACAAAACACAAAAGGAGTTACAAAGCGAATCCGAACCGGACTCGGTACACTTTATGTAACAATCAATGAAGACGATTATGGTCTCTGTGAGGTTTTCACAAATATTGGAAAAGCTGGAAGCCAGGCTCAAGTTGAATCCGAAGCTATCAGCCGACTTATATCTCTCGCTCTCAGGTCAGGGATAGATGTACAGGACGTTATTAAACAACTTAAAGGTATAGGCGGCCCAAGCCCCATCTGGGAAAATGGAACTCAGATACTATCTACTCCTGATGCTATAGCAAAGGCAATTGAGTGGTATCTCGATGAACGCGAAGGTAAAAAGAAGTCACAGAACTCTCAACCTCATTTTTCACTCTATGATACATCAATTGCTCAACAATCCGTACAAGAAATATCAACCTCCGGGAAAAGACTTTATATCAACAATAAGAAATCAATAACAACCTGTCCCGAATGTGGCTCAACTGTCTATCATGAAAGCGGTTGTGTTACATGCCCAGCGTGTGGATACGCTAAGTGCTGATATCCTCCTCTCGACTTAGTTTACAAATAATAAAAAACCCCGAGTATTTCGGGGCTTTTTAATAACTCTATCAGAAATAATAGCTGTCATTCTTCCATAATTTCTCTTTCTTTCCTTTTAAGAAGACCATCAACCTCTTTTATATTACTATCGGTAAATTGTTGAATTTTATCCAAAGCTTTGTGTAGTTCATCTTCAGAAATATCGTGGCTTTTCTCTAATTCCTTCAACATTTCATTGGAATCTCTTCTCACATTCCTAACAGCCACACGTCCTTCTTCTGCCAATTTGTGTACATATTTGACCAACTCTTTTCTTCTATCTTCATTTAGTGGCGGAATAGGGAGCCTGATTAAGTTACCATCAACTTGAGGATTCAAGCCAATATCTGATTTCCTGATCGCTTTTTCAGTCGCAGATACAGCATTCCTGTCAAAAACCTGAACAACCAGAAGGCGAGAATCGGGCGCAACAACATTTGCAACCTGTCTCAAAGGAACCAGTGAACCATAATAATCCACTTTAACAACATCAAGGAGAGCAGTATTTGCTCTACCGGCACGAATCACATTCATCTCATGTTGAGAATTTTGAACACTCTTTCTCATTCGATCCTCAGCATCTTTTAAAATATCATTTATCATTTCCCTCTCCTTGATATAATAGTGCCAATTCGCTCTCCCATAAGAATCCGTTTTAAATTACCGGACTTCTTCATATTATAAACAATAATTGGTATTTCATTATCCTGGCATAATGTAATGGCTGTTAAATCCATTACTCTCAACTGCTTCTCAATTGCAGTCTGGTAATCAAGTGTATTAAAAAACTTAGCATCCGGATTTGTTTCAGGGTCTTTATCATATACACCATCAACTTTTGTCGCTTTTAAAATTGCATCAGCTTTTATTTCAGCTGCTCTTAGTGCTGCCCCTGTATCTGTACTAAAAAACGGTCTGCCAGTTCCGGCACAAAAAATAACAATTTCACCATTTTCAAGATAAGCATTTGCTTTTCTAACAATCATCGGCTCTGCGACTTCAATCATCTCAATAGCAGACATAACCCGTACTTTTAAATCTTTTCGTTCCAAAGCATCTTGAATTGCAAGGGCATTAATAACAGTTGCCAACATTCCCATATAATCAGCCTTTACGCGATCCATTCCCTGCTGACTGGCACTCAAACCACGAAAAATATTCCCGCCACCTATAACAATACCAATCTCAATACCAAGACTTTTAGCCGAACATATCTCTTCACAAAGTTGATCCAACACAGAAAGATCTATAAAAAAACGCTTTTTACCTGCAAGCGCCTCTCCCGAAAATTTCAGTAGAACACGTTTATAATAGGCTTTGGACATTGATTATATTTAGATAGTTAAAATTTGAATTAGGAATTATCTTTATTATTCTCGCCTAATTGAAAACGTATAAAACGATATATACTAATATTTTCACCAATTTTCGCAATAGTTGCTGTAAGGTATTCTCTTATAGTAATTTGTGGGTCTTTTACAAATTGTTGTTCAAGAAGGCAGTTTTCCTGATAGAACTTATCTAATTTACCTTCAACTATTCTATCAATAATTTTTTCATGCTTGTTTTGACCTTTAGCCTGCTCTCTATATATCTCTTTTTCTTTTTCTAATATTTTTTCATCTATTTCTTCACGTTTAATAGAAACTGGACCTGTAGCTGCAATATGCATAGCAACATCTTTCACAAATGTAATAAAATCATCATTCTTTGCCACAAAATCAGTTTCACATTTTACTTCAACGAGAACACCAAGCTTGTTACCAGGATGAATATATGACCAAATAATACCTTCATCAGCAGCTCTATGTAATTTTTTCTCAGCTTTTGCAATCCCTTTTTTCCGCAAAATATCAACAGCTAAATTCAAATCTCCTTCAGCTTCAACTAAAGCAAATTTACAATCCATCATACCGATTCCAGTTCGATCTCTTAATGCTTTAACCTGGCTTGCAGAAATATTCATAAAGCTACCTCTCTATTATCTTAACCCTTTGCTTCTTCGGTAGGTACGTCAACCAATCTTGAACTTTTTGCTTCCAAAATTGCATTTGCTAATTCACTAACAATAAGCTGTATTGCTTGAATAGAATCATCATTGGCAGGAATGGGATAATCCAGGAGCGTAGGGTCTGCATTAGTATCGAGAATAGCCACTACAGGAATATCAAGTCTAATTGCTTCTCGAAGTGCTATAGTATCATTTGTTATATCCACAATAATTAACGCTTCAGGAAGCGTTTTCATGTCCTTAATTCCGCGATGTAAATCAGCAAGTTTTGTCCTTTCTCTATCGAGTTTTAATTTTTCTTTTTTATTAAGATTATCACCGTATCCAATAGACTTTTCTTTCTCCAGATACTGAAGACGTCTGATGCTTCTCTTGATAGTGGAAAAGTTGGTTAAAGTCCCACCAAGCCAACGCTCTACAACATAAAACATACCGCATCTATCAGCTTCTTTTTGAACAATATCTTTTGCCTGTTTTTTAGTACCAACAAAAAGAACATCTCCACCTTTGCGGACAGTTTCTCTAATAAAACGAGAAGCTTCATCAAGGCAATCAATTGTTTTGTTCAAATCAATAATATGTATACCGTTTTTATGCATGAAAATGAAACCCTTCATCTTGGGATTCCACTTTCTTTTTAAGTGACCAAAATGGGCACCTGATTTCCAGAGCATATCAAAAGTTACATTAGTCATATATTCAATCTCTCTATTAATTAACGTTTGGAGAACTGGTAAGCTTTGCGAGCACCAGCTAGACCGTATTTTTTTCTCTCTTTTACCCGAGCATCTCTGGTTAAAAAGCCAGCAGATTTCAACTTCTTCCTGAAATCAGAATTGTATTTTTCTAATGCATGAGCAACAGCTAACTTTATAGCACCAGCTTGACCAGCCAGTCCGCCACCTCTAACATTTATATTAATATCTAATTGACCTTGTAATTCACATAGTTCAATAGGCTGCATAATAATTTGTTTCAATGATTCACGACCGAAGTAGTCATCAAATGCACGCTTATTTACAGTAATTTTCCCATCACCCATATGCATTCTCAGGCGTGCAACCGCCCTTTTACGTCTACCAAGAGATATATACTCTAATTTTGGCATTCTCCAATTACCCTTCTAATTCTAAAGGTTTTGGTTGTTGAGCTGAATGAGGATGCTCAGGACCGCTATAAACCTTCAATTTTTTAAAAAGTTTCCTGCCAAGCGTATTGTGAGGAAGCATACCTTTTACAGCATGCTTAAGTACTCGCTCAGGATGTTTTTGAATTACATCTTTAAATTCCAGGTTTTTACCACTACCTAAATAACCGGAATGGGAAAAATATGTTTTCATCTCTCGCTTCTTACCTGTAAGCCTGACCTTTTCAGCATTAACAATTATAATAAAATCTCCAGTATCCATGTGAGGTGTATAATAGGGCTTATGCTTACCTCGCAAGATAGAGGCTATCTGACTGGCTAATCGCCCAAGCACTTTTCCATTGGCATCAACTACGTACCAATCATGCTTTATTTCATCTAATTTCGGATAATAAGTTTTAAACATTTCTTCTCTCATAAATACAGTTAAAAAAGCGGGTAAACTTACAATTACACTTTTTTAGAATCAAGATTTATTTCGACGGAGAAATATAGATTAAGGAAAATATATTTTTTTATAAATTCTATTAAATTGTAAAAAATCACCTAAGGTTCTTCTCTTGTTTCGGGGTTGCCCGCCTGCCTATCGGCAATCATGTCGGGCAGGTACTCCGAAATATATCATATCATCGGTTGCAGAGCAAAGCCCTGCAACCAGAAGAAAATGAGTTCAAAATATTCCACTTTTCCCAAGGGGATCCTTTCGGATAAATCTTTTTTAAGTGGACTCTTATCTCATTAAACAAATTAATTATTTAAGCCTTCTTTATAAAATCACATAACTCGATTTTGTGAACACAGATTTTACTCGACCTGTAAACTCTGAACCTATAAAAGGTGTATTATGAGATTTAGAATATATATCCTTTTTACTAAAGACCCACCATTCTTCAGGATCGAAAATAGTAAAATTTGCTTCTTCACCCTCTTTTATTTTAGGAAGATCAAGATTCATTACTTTAGCAGGGTTAACCGTTATCTTTTTCACCAATTCCATTAAAGTTAAATGTCCTTGATGAACGAGATTTGTCATCGCTAAACCGAAGGCGCTCTCCAATCCGATCATACCGGACGAAGCCAAATCCAAAGAAGTCTCTTTAGTTTCATAAGTATGCGGCGCATGGTCAGTTGCAATTACATCAATTGTCCCATCTTTAAGCCCTTCTATTAACGCCAATCTGTCTTTTTCAGTCCGCAGTGGTGGAGAAACTTTTCCATTAGCATTAAAAGAACGCATATACTCATCTGTCAGTGAAAAATGATGCGGTGTTACCTCTGCAGTTACTTCAATCCCATCAGCTTTTACCTTTCGAACCAGATCAACGGAACCGGCAGTAGAAACATGAGGAATATGGATTCTGGCTTTTGTAAAGTTAGCCAGGGAGAGATCGCGATATACCATCACTTCTTCGGCAATAGAAGAATTACCGCTTATACCCAATTGTGTGGAAACAACTCCCTCATTCATCAAACCATTAGCTTTTAAAGCAAAATCTTCAGCATGATTGATCACAGGTTTATCCACAATACGGGAGTATTCAAGGGCATAACGCATGATTTGAGAATTCTCCAAAGGAGTCCCATCATCGGAAAAAGCGACTGCCCCGGATTCGGAAAGCTCAACCATTTCTGTAAGCTCTTTTCCCTTTCTACCTTTAGTTATAGCGGCAATAGGATAAACATTGACCAACTGCTCCTTTGCCTTCCTGTAAATAAAACGTACACTTTCCTGGGTATCAATAGCAGGGTCAGTATTTGGCATACAACAGACCTGTGTAAAACCACCGGCTAAGGCAGAACGGCATCCTGTTTCAATTGTCTCTTTATACTCATATCCCGGCTCACGAAAATGTACATGAATATCAATAAAACCAGGAGAAACTATTAAACCTTTAAGATCTATCACTTCATTAATTCCATCGCCAGGTATATTTTTCCCGATTTTCTTAATCTTACCCTTTTCAATAAGAATATCAGCATCGTATATAGAATCCTTAAAAGGATCTATTACCTTTGCATTAGTTAATAGAACCCTATTTTTATATTCTCTCATCTGCATGTTATGCTCCTACTCTTTTTATTTTCCACTGGCTAATAAATAAAGAATAGCCATGCGAATAGCCACGCCATTGAGAACCTGATGAAGAATAATTGAATGTTCACTATCGGCAATTTCAGAGTCAATTTCCACCTGCCTATTGATAGGTCCCGGATGTAAAATCGTAATCTGTTTCTTCAATTTATTAAGCCTTTCACGCGTTAAACCATAAAGTCTTCTATATTCACGAAGTGAAGGAATTTGCCCAATATCCTGCCTCTCCTTTTGAATCCGCAAAACATTCACAGTATCAGCAAATACAAGCGCCTCATCAAGGTCATAAGTAACACTAACTCCAAGTGATTCGACACCATAAGGAATGAAAGTTGGCGGACCGCACAGCATTATATTTGCGCCCATAGTTTTAAGTCCGTAAATATTGGAAAGAGCAACTCTACTATGACGGATATCTCCAATAATTGCGACATTTAAATCCTCAAGATCTCCAACTTTTTCTTTTAAAGACATCATATCAAGTAGTGCTTGGGTCGGATGCTCATGAGTTCCATCACCAGCATTGATTATCACTGCATCAACAAATTGTGCTAAAAGTTTTACTGCACCAGGAACCGAATGTCTCATAACTACAACATCTATCTTCATTGCAAATAAATTTTGAATTGTATCCTTAAGACTCTCTCCTTTACTCAGACTACTGGTAGAAGCAGAAAAATTCACGGTATCAGCAGAAAGCCTTTTTTCTGCCAGCTCAAAAGAAATACGTGTTCTTGTAGAAGGTTCAAAAAAAAGGTTTACAATAGTTTTGCCTTGAAGTGTTGGTACTTTTTTTACAGGTCTTTCCAGAACTTCCCTGAATGAAAAAGCTGT
>JADHYC010000083.1 GCA_016782645.1 Fidelibacterota bacterium
ATTGACTTTATACATACCTGCATATTTTGGAGCAGAACCATGTGTGGGCTCAAAAACAGCATAATCATCGCCGATATTTCCACTGCATGCGAAACCCAATCCGCCAACAAGCTGAGCAGCCAAATCAGAGAGAATATCGCCAAACATATTCTCAGCCACCAGAATTTCATACTTCTCAGGATTTTTCACTAACCACATACACTGAGCATCAATGTTCGTTTCCCAGAGTTCAATCTCAGGATAGTCTCTTGCAACTTCTCGTGCTGTGCGGATCATTAATCCGCCCGTTTCACGAAGTACATTCGGCTTATCAACAACAGTAACTGCTCTTTTATTATTCTTACGGGCATACTCAAAGGCGTTTCTAACAATTCTCTCACAACCCTGCTTAGTCATTATACGGGTTGACATAGCAATATTATCTAAACCGAATTTTTCAAATTTCTTCATTTTGGGATGGTTCGCATCCAAGGCATCAAATACTTCCTTTGGCAATGGGAAAAATTCTACACCACCATACATACCCTCAGTATTTTCACGAAAAATTGTAATATCAATTCCTTCCTTGTAATTCAATGGGTTCCCTTCATAGGCTTTACAAGGGCGCAGATTCGTATGAAGATCGAATTTCTGGCGTAAGTTCACAATAGGACTAAAATAAACATAGCCTTTTCCCTGAAGTTCCGGATTTAATTCATTCGCCGCTTCTTCTTTTGGCTTTGATGTTATCGCTCCAAACAGCGTACAATCGGTTGACTTCATTATTTTAATCGTCCGATCAGGCAGCGGGTTGCCCTCAGTTCTCCAGAATTCCCAGCCTATGTCTCCATGAATGTACTCAGCGCTAAACTGCAATTTGTCCAGGATGATTCGGGCTGCTTCCATAACATCATTACCGACACCATCACCGGGTAACCATGCAATACGGTATTTTGCCATACTTTTCTCCTCTCTCAATTAGAATATTTGTAGCAGTGCACATTTTGTATCAATGTAAATCGTGATTTGTAAAAAAACACTACTCTTCATGTTTCACGCTTTAATTCTATAATAATCCCAACTTTCTCTTTGTATATGGAATGAGTCCACCAGCCTTAAAAATTCCAACAACTTCCTCTGGCAAAGGTGGAAAATCAAAACTTACTGCCTTACTTGTGATTTTTCCCTCATCCGTATCTATCTCAATAATTTCACCGTTCTTAATTGCATCAACAGCTTCAGCAGAAGTTAATGCAGGTAAACCAAAATTTATACAGTTCCGGAAAAATATACGTGCAAAAGATTTTGCAATGACCGCACCGACACCGGCATAAACCAAACAGGAAGCCGCTTGCTCACGGGAACTTCCACAGCCGAAATTTTTACCGCTAATAATAATATCACCTTTCTGAACATTACCTGCAAATTCCGGATCAAGATCCTCAAGAGCAATTTTTGCCATTTCCTCTGGATCAGTCACAGTATAAGTGTATTTACCAGGGAAAATAACATCGGTATTAATATCATCACCATATTTCCAAACACGACCCTTTATTTTCATAAATTACTCCATTTTATTTATCCATTCCAAATATCAAATTGAAAATAAATTTTAATTTCAGATTTGCGAAAGCAGATATCTGATTACAGATTGAAGATATTAAATAGCTGTAGATAACAATCGATTTCATTTTTTCTTTAAGGTTTTGATGGATTGAACCAGTGTACTAATAAGTTCATTTGTTTCATTTAAGATAGGATTCAGTTTTTCACTGGTAGCATAATCGGTCTTTAATAACAACCTTATCCAAAACGAAGACTCTCTAAGTTCTTTTAATGCAATTTGTAGTTTGTGAATAAAGTCCGCCTTACTCTCAGCTGATCGTGCTTCTTCGTAATTGGTACCGCATGAAGTTGCTGATCTTACCAACTGATTAAAAATATGCTTTGAAGAGTGCGATTTATTCAATCCACTTTCCAACTGTAGTACCAATGAAGCAAAATTTAAGAATCGATCAGATAATTCTTTAGGATTCACAATGTCTTCCAATATTAAATCATAAATCTGCTATCGCTAATCACATATCATAAATCTACAACTTTAAATATCTAAAATCTTCAATCTTCCCTGTCAACGCAGACACCGCTGCAGTTCTCGGACTAACCAGATATACTTCAGACTCTTTGTTACCCAAACGACCCCTAAAATTCCTGTTGGACGTTGCTATAACAACCTCACCATCTGCAGGAACTCCCTCATGATTACCCATACAGGGACCGCAACCCGGATTCATAATAACTGCACCTGCTTCAACTAAATCAACGATCCATCCACGTTTCAATACTTCAAGGAAAATCTCCTGAGAAGCGGGAAAAACCAACATTCTTACATTTGGATGAACTTTTTTACCTCTTAAAACATTGGTAACAATTTCAAAATCCTCTGCACGAGCATTGGTACATGAACCAAAAAATATCTGTTGAATCGGAGTTCCTTTTACTTCAGAAACCGGCACAACATTATCCACAGTATGTGGTTTAGCAATCATCGGTTCGAGGTTAGTTACGTCATATTCATATATAGCTTCATAATTTGCATCAGGATCGGACTGAACAACTTCAAAAGGCTTTCTAACTCTTGCTTTCATATATTCAAGAGTCTCTTTATTCGGTATCATATACCCTGCTTTAGCCCCGACTTCGACTGCCATATTCGATAAAACAAACCGGCTTGCTACACTCATTCTGTTAATAGTCGGTCCACAAAACTCGATTGCTTTGTATAATGCACCATCGGCAAGAATATCTCCGGCGATTTTTAGCATAAGATCCTTGGAAGAAATACCTTCAGGAAACTTCCCATCAACACAAATTTTAATAGTCTCCGGTACACGAAGCCAGATTCTTCCCATTGCCATGATTACCGCCATCTCGCTTCGTCCTATACCGGCAGAAAATGCGCCAAAGGCACCATAGGAGGTAGTATGGGAATCTGATCCAAGGATTAATGCTCCAGGCCATACATGTCCCTTTTCATGCATTACTTGATGGCAAATTCCAACATTAACATCATAAAAATTTTTTATTTTCTGCTTTTCTACAAATTTTCTGATATCCTTATGATTCTGTGCAAATTTTGCATTTGCGGCGGGTGTACAGTGGTCAAGTATAATCACATGCTTATCCGGATCATATACTCTATCAACACCAATCTTATAAAACGTCTTGGAAATTGCAGCTGTATTGTCGTGTGACATAGCGACGTCCGGTTCAAGCTCTACAATTTCGCCTGGAACAACTTCTTTTCCTGCTTTTTTCCCTAATATTTTTTCGGAGAATGTTTTTCCCATTATTTCCTCAATTAAACCGCTAATGAACGCAAATAAACGCTAATATTTTTCCTAATTTTTCCATCTTTCGTTAATGTAATTCTATAACTTTAATCAAATAAGATCGTGGTTTAGTATCTTTAAATTAATTAGCGTTTATTTGCGTTCATTAGCGGTTCTATTTTACTAGTTCAAAGTCTATAAAATCAGCATGATGTAAAATAATGGATTCCGGTGTTCTCTTTTCGCCTTCGCCTTCTTTTGAATGGGTAGCTATTATATGCATAACTTCCGGTGGCAGATCATGTTTAAACGCCAACCCAACACCGCTGAATGGATGCCGCAATTTCTTGCCATAATCTGATTTTACAGCTTTGCCATCTATTATTTCATATTCTAATAATTTGCCGACATCTGCAAGCAATGCGCCAGCAATTAAATAATCTCGGTTAATAGGAGTTTTCTTATTTGAATGAACTTCATCAAGCACTTCATCACAGGCAATACACATTTTACAAACAGCACGGATATGATTGATGAATGTTATTTGAACATTTTCTGCCAATAATGTAAAGGGAATTGCTGACAAAATCTCCGCTGTCCAACCGCGAAATTCTATCGCCTCTTCCCAAACATTAATAACTTTTTTTCGAAGCTCCTCATCTTTGATTTCTTTGATTTCAGGTAGAATGTTGGTTATCATTTATCCTCCGTTTTATTAATAATATGTGAATAACACTAATGACACAGATTTCAAGTAATTTCATATTTCATATTAATTTACTTCTATTCCCATTCTATCACTATTCTATTATCCTTAAATTTAATAATTCAATTATCTTCTATATTAATTGACTTAGTGAATTTATACAGAATAAAAGGATTTTTCAATTGAATCCTATATTATAGCCGCAGAGACACAGAGAAGCAAAGTTTTATATTTACTAGCTCACTAATTACACTAATAAACGCAAATTTTTTATTTTTCCAATACAGAATTACTAAAACACTAATATTAATATAGGTATATCACAAAGTCATTATAATAGAGATTCCTCCGATAATAATGTCTTTAACGAATAATACTTTAAATCTTTCTCTGTTATTTCAATAGTCCTTTAGATTGTTCATAACAGAAACATACTTTTTTTGACAAAGTAATACCATTTAAGGTAAATAAACCCGTCCTGAAATTTTTATGTAACCCGAAAACCTTTGGTAAAACCTCAACAATATTTTCAGAAATATATTCTTCTCCTTCTAATAACAGTTTAAAATCCATATCTTCCCTTCGTGACTTTGTATCTTAGTGACTGGATATCCACAAAATAACATAGTTTTTTCATATTACGACTTCACAACAGTTGATTTTTAGAATAAAAAGACAGAATTTCACTTGTATATAAAAACGGAGGAAACCTTGAAACACAAAGGAATTGCAGGAAATAGAGGAAAAGAAGCCCGTTCGGATTGTTTTATTGAAATCGAACTTACCGAAAGCGAGGGAATCAGTATAGACCTTCAAAGTAAAGTTAAAAAACTTTTCGGAGATTCTATTACCGAACTTTGCAAAAATGAGCTAATCTTTTTTGGAATAGGGAACGCTTCCATTAAAATTGAAGACAATGGTGCTCTTCCTTTCGTCTTAGCAGCAAGAATAGAAGCCGCTTTAAAACAGTGTATCGAAACTGATAAAGAATACATATTAGAAATGATCCCTGAAAACCAATACCATACTGCAAAAGACCGTTATCGCCGATCACGTCTATATCTTCCGGGTAACACTCCAAAACTGATGATAAATGCTGGTCTTCACAAACCCGATGGAATTATTCTGGATTTAGAAGACTCTGTTGCTCCTGCAAAAAAAGATGAAGCAAAATTGCTTGTTAGAAATGCTTTAAGACAGGTCAACTTTTATGGCGCAGAACGAATGGTAAGAATTAATCAGACCCCGAAAGGCTTGGAGGATCTGGATTATGTTATTCCACATAATGTTAATTTAATTCTGGTCCCAAAATGTGAAACTGTAGAACAGATAAAACAGGTTGAAAAAAGAATTGCGGAAATTTCTAAGGAAAAAAATATAAGCTGTCCAATTTATTTAATGCCAATCATTGAAAGCGCTTTAGGTGTGATTAACGCTTATGAAATCGCTTCTGTATCTCAAAATGTGGTCTCTCTTGCAATTGGATTGGAAGACTATACCACAGACCTTGGAACACAACGAACGAAAGTGGGACGCGAAACTTTCTTTGCAAGATGTCAAATAGTCAATGCAGCACGTGCTGCCGGAATTCAACCGATAGATTCTGTTTTTTCAGATGTGTCAGATATGGAATCTCTAAAAAATATAACACTTGAATCAAAGTCTCTCGGATTTGATGGAATGGGGTGCATCCATCCTCGTCAAATTAAGGTTGTACACAAATACTTTAATCCAAATGATAAAGAAATTGAAAAAGCAGAAAAAATAGTAATTGCCTTTTATGAAGCAACTGAGAAAGGTCTGGGGGTTGTCTCTCTCGGCTCAAAGATGATCGACCCGCCGGTAGTTAAAAGAGCACAACGAACAATTGAAATGGCAATAAAAGTTGGGAAATTATCCAAAGATTGGAGAGATAAATATGTCAGTTAAATTAGTTAAAAATGCTGTTGGACGAATGATTCCGACAGAAATAAATGGCAAACCTGCAATTCCATTTAAAGGCGTTGGAAAACATCGCCCTATTGGTAGAAAATATGCCCCTCCAATCGCTACCTGTACTGATTATCCCGATGATGGTAACAAGTTAGCTCCGGACCTTAAAACTGCACTCATCAAAGCAGGCTTAAAAGATGGAATAACGATTTCTACTCATCACCATTTTAGAAATGGCGACTTGGTGGCAAATAAAATTTTTAACATAACATTTAAATTGGGTGTAAAGGACCTCATGTGGTTTCCATCTGCTTCCTTTCCCTGCCATGAACCTATCATCGAACACCTGAAAAACGGAACCGTTCATCATATTGAAGGAAGTATGAATGGACCGCTAGGAAGATTTGCTTCTCAGGGTAAGATGAAAGGAGTCGGCGTTCTTCGTTCTCATGGCGGTAGGTATCAAGCAGTTCAGGATGGCGATGTTCAAATTGATATTGCTGTAATAGCTGCACCAACTGCTGATCCATTTGGTAATGCAAACGGATTGACCGGACCTTCTGCCTGCGGACTTTTAGGCTTCGCTCTTGCGGATTCTCAATATGCAGACAAAGTTATTATCATAACGGACAACTTAGTGCCATTTCCGTGTATCCCCTGGCAGATTCATGGAAATTATGTGGATTACGTAATAAAGGAAGACAAAATCGGTATTCCGGAAAAAATTATCTCCGGAACAACAAGAATTACAAAAAGTCCGGATCGCCTTCATATTGCAGAACTGACTGCAAAATTCTGTAACGTCACGGGTTTGATAAAAGACGGCTTTTCTTTCCAATCTGGCGCAGGCGGAACATCACTTGCTATTGGGAATTACTTTGGTAAAATAATACGTGAAAAAGGTATTAAAGCCCGCTTTGCAAGAGGTGGAAGTAATAAATTCTTAGTAGAAATGCTCGAGGAAGGTTTAGTTGAATATATTTTAGATGGGCAGACTTTCGACCTAGAAGGTGTCCGTTCTATGCGTGAAAATCCGAACCACGTTGATACAAGCCCGTTTACAAGTTACAATTATCACGGCAAAGGCAATTTTGCGCCGATTTTGGATATTGTAATTTTAGGAGCGACCGAAGTTGATGTGAATTTTAATGCAAATGTGGTCACTCACTCCGATGGCTATCTACTACATGGAATCGGTGGCTGGCAGAACTGCCTTTTCGGTAAAAACGTGATCCTCCCAATTCCACTATTTAGAGATAGAATTCCCGTTATTCGAGATGAGGTTACAACAATCTGCGGACCTGGTGAACTAATCGATGTTATCGTAACTGAAAGGGGAATTGCTATCAATCCTTGCAGGAGAGACTTAATGGAAAAAGTAAAAGATTCAGACCTCCCGATTAAAACAATCCATGAATTGAAAGATGAAGTAGAAAAAATATGTGGAAAGCCCCGAAAAGCAGAATTTGAAGACAAAATTATTGCAGCTATAAAATGGGTGGATGGAACTGTGATTGATGTAGTGAAAAAAGTAAAAGAATAATAGATAATGGCATTTCAAATTGTAAAGTGAAAATTGCAAATTGCTTCAGATACATCTCTTTATGACAAAATCCTAAATCCTCGTATAATGGGAAAAAATGGTTGCTAAAAAGGTAAGTATTTACATAATAATTAAATATTTGGTAGTATTTAATTAAAATGGCCTGTAAAAATCACTGGATTAACAATTGATGATGCGAAGCGGTTAAAAGAAATTTTGCGAATTCACAAAACTACTGTTTTATCCGAATCTCCACCTACTATTAATAAAAATTCAGCAATAACTAATAAACACTCATGCTTTCTAAAATTTCTTCAGCGAAGCAGTGGCAATTGCCAGTGATTTTTGCCAGCCTTGATCTTTTGTTACTTTTATATCAAGATAAAAGTAAAAGAAAAAGTAAGAATCAAAAAATAGTATTATTAATCACCTGATAAATCTTTAAATTTCTAAAAACAGTATCAGCTAAATTTGAAATAGAGTCTCACAATCAATGTTGTGGAAGCGATAACGGGATAAGATTTCTTTTAAAATTAATATAAGAATTATAGAGACCTAATAAGCAAAGAAAACCAAACTAATCAATGAAATCATGTCAAATTAGCATCCAAATTTATCCATTAGATCTAAATCCTAAACAAATTCAAAACGGCTTACGAACTTCTGCAGATATTTTTTCATTATATTTCGAGGAATTTAATAAACCAATTATGAAGCGGAGCAAGAGGATCAAAACCTCTAACAATGAGTTCTGGTTTTTCAGATTCAATTTTCTTACACCATTCCTCTCTACGTAAAATCACAACGCTTTTCATACCATTTCGGTGAGCACATAGAACATCATGGACGGTATCTCCAATAATAACTACATTTTCAGGCTCAAAACGCTCGGAAAATTTTTCACTGACTTTTTTCAATGCTATTAAGGGAAGTTCATTTCTATCAGCATCATCACTGCCAAATACACCGAATGAAAAATATTCTAATAATCCAAAGGGAGATAATTTGATTCGAGCGCCTCTTTCCATATTTCCCGTAATAATACCAACACGGAATGGATTACTTTTTAAAAACTCAAGAAACGATACTGCACCGGGAAAAAGAACTTTATCGCTGCTTATTGGATAATTCTCCACCAAGAGTTCAAGATAACGCTCTATTATCTTCCCTACCTTTCCATTTATACGATTGGGATCGTAAGCAAGACGGGTTAACGCATTTTCAACAATGACCGGATCAGTTAAACCTGCAAAATGCTCAACTTCAAAATCTAAAACTTCACCGCTATCTTCTTGAATTGCCTGTGAAAGTGATTGCCTCGGTGCCATACCAGGCGAAATGAGCGTTCCATCAATATCAACTAAAACAAGTATTCTATTTTTCTGCATCTAAAATCTCCGGGTAAAATTAACCGCCAAGAAGACAAGTCGCAAAGAATTATTTTCAAATATAGTATATCGATAACTTTTAAATAGACCTCTTTTTGGGATACATCAAAAAAGATAGAAAAGTGTAAAGAAAGAAATAATTGATTGAATAAATTAGATTAGCAATAATTGTTTTATTGCTTTTCTTATATCTTTTCTTAAGCTTTTATTAAAAAAATATGAGGTGAATTATGATAAGAGTTTCCAAATTAGTTGCAATTTCAGCAATTACACTTTCAATAATATTTGCTGAAAATATTAACCCTCTACAAAGGTACAATTATCTTCCAGACCAAATTGTAATTAAAACGGCTAATGACGAGATTGATATTTATTCAATTGATGCTTTGAGCGGCAAGATTAGCTTGCAAAAGGGTCTTGATAACGCAGTCAAAAAGGTCTTCGATGGTAACAGGGTCAAGTTCAAAGAAAAAGCAAAAGCATTAGGACTTTTCAGAGTCTACACAGTTCAGATCGAAGCAGGCACTGATATTCTTCAACTTTGCAATGAACTCAACCGCAGCGAAAACGTTCAGTGGGCAGAGCC
>JADHYC010000084.1 GCA_016782645.1 Fidelibacterota bacterium
GCTGACCCGTATGGAGCAATACTTCTTGAATTCCTTTTTCACTAAAAGAACGTGAAACCATACTGGCTTTGATAAATTGCGGGCGAGCTCCGATAACTGATAGAACTTTCATAAATTATCCCCAATCTCTTTCAAGGCGGAATCTAACAGTTCTTCCTTTATGAAGAACTTCCTCACGTATGCCCCTCCAGACTGCCCAACTTTCTTCGTGATAGAATCGTTTTCATAGTAATCCAAAATGGTATTAGCTAAGGCGTCACTGTCTTGTGGATTAACACAAATCCCACCGTTAGATTCCTCAATTATTGATTCAACTTCTCCACTTATCCCTACGATTACCGGCTTGTTACAAGCCATATACTCAAACAGTTTGGATGGAATAGCATTTCTGAAAAGCAAACTGTCCACTAGAGGAACAAGGCAAATCGAAGAGGATTGTATTGAATGAATAAGATCTTCTCTATGTTGAGGATCAATAAATTGGATATTATTGAGTTTCATTTCTCTACTCATTTTTTCCAACTCCAAACGCTGGGTGCCATCCCCTATGATTTTAAAATAGATTGGTTTATTCTTTAATCTATAAGCAGCTTCCAGAACCGTCTCTAAACCCTGAGCTAACCCGATATTCCCACTGTAAAGGACTGTAAATTCTTCTGTTACCACCGATCTATATTTGTCAACACACCTAATGAACTCTTCGCTCACTCCATTCAAGAGATCATGGGTAGGCTTATCACACATGAAAGAGAAATTGTTTCTTAGATATCCCCTAAATCCTGGTACAGCAAGGAAAAACCTATTAGCAATTTTGTACACTTTTTTCTCAAGCCAGCGTCCAAACGAAACCAGTATTCTTGACTTCAATTCACCTAGAACAATGGCTGATTCTGGCCAAAGATCACGGAGATCAATAATAATCGGCGTTCTTTTCGACTTCTGTAGGAAAATACCTACAATACCAACAAAAAGTGGAGGTGTTGAGACAATTGCAAAATCAAAACGAGGCAATCGTATAGCTACCGAGGAAGCTACAATCATAAAACTAAGATAAAATCCCAATCGTTGGAAAGTCGTCTTCCGAGAGTTTGCCCAGACTGGAACACGTATTATGGTATAGGAATTTGTTGTATTCTTCTCAATCACATACCTTTTTTTTCTATACTCCATAGGTATTACACCATTGGGATAGTTTGGAATCTCACAAATAACTGTAACTTGATGACCCTTGTCTGATAAAATTCGGGCATAGTCACTCCAACGAATGGCAGCAGCACCCATCTCGGGAAGATGGTATTGAGAAATAATTAAAATTTTCAATTTATTGAATATCTTTCTGATCCACCAGAAATAAACCCTGAATAGACAAAATATATCGGTAAAAAATTTTCATCTGACCACCTAATTATTGTAAGGCTGCTAAATGACTCATTTATTTACTAATAGTGATAGACTTAGCCCAGCCCTTCAGTTCTCGTATAATATAGTTTAAACTCATGCTTGGAGCTTTTACTCTTTATTACAGAGGATTTAAATAATGCAAAATTTTTCTATAAAAGTATACAATCTTACTCACGAATAATTAGTTTTGTAATTATCGCCAATCAACGAATTAAAAAAATTAAGTAGCTTCATTTCCTCCATCTCCCATGAATAATAATTTTTGACTACTTTTTTACCATTACTCCCAAATCTTTTAAACAATTTAGTTTCAAATTGGTTGATGACACGGTCAGCAATTGAGGAAATGTTTTCCCAATCAACCGTAAAGCCACAGTTATTTTTCTCAATAATCTTACTCCAACGGTCTATACGTGAACTAATTACAGTAAGACCAAACATCATATATTCAAACATCTTAGTTGGTAAAGATTCTTCATAGCGTTCATCCTCAATGTTTGGTATAAGACCGAACTGACACCTTCTTGCGTACTTATTGATATCTTGTAAAGAGAGTTGCCCCAATTTAATAACCTGATTTTCCAATTTATGCTTATTAATAACATCATCTACTCTTTTACGAATATAATTGTGGGGTACAGGACCAATAAGATACATTTTAAAATCACAGTTTTTATTTAAAAGAGCAATCGCCAATTTGAGCAAACGAAAAGCCCCCCGATTTTCTGTAATGTCACCCACATATAAAAGACCTAATATTTTATTGTCTCTTCGTTGGAGCTGAATTCCCTCTATTCGTGGATAGTTATAGATAACTTCAAATGGTTTTTTACCAACCTTTTTTATAAAAGAATCAATTACAACCATAAATCCATCAAAAAAATAGGCAGAAATTTTTTCAATATACCGTATAAAACAAGCAATTAAATTCCTCAAACCTAAAGGAATCCATATCCTTGAGTAAGCGACTTTTCCATAATCTTCATGGATATCCCATATAATTTTTCGATCTGTAAGTACTTTTACAATCACCATTGGAATTACGAGTTCTGGATCGTGAAAAAGTACAAGATCGCCACGTACGGTTAGTCCTACCCAGAATAGCTGAAAAACTCTCCGGATTCGAGCAGGCAATGTACGACTTGCCGATAGAGCAGTTATATTTACATTCTGGTATTTACCAGATTTTTCATCTGATTGTGTATATAGACACACCTCAAAGTGTTTGGCAAGTGAAACAGCTTGTTTATAAAATATGCGTGGGTCAGGGTGACGATGTGCCGAAGTTAATATTATAATTCGTGACTTATTCAAAGAATTTATTGCCTTTTCAAATCTAATAACGCCTAAACATACCTTTCTAGTCTACGGGGATGATAATATTATTCGGGTATCCCTTTATACCTATTTCTCAATAAATTTATTATCACAATTGTCTACACACATATGAGTACACTTTTAACAACTCCATACGAGCTGTTTCCTCGTTATACCGCTGTGCAATTTTTAATGCTCCGGTTTGCCAGTTTGCTATAATTTCCGGATTTTCCACGATATTCTTTAGAGTATTATTTAGGTTTTCTGAATTTTCAGCTTCGAAAAACACTCCCGCTTGATATGGGTCAATTAACTCAAACAGCCCAATTGTCTTGGATGATAGTATGGCAAGACCTGCTCCTGCATATTCAAATAACTTATTAGGCAAAGCTAAATTTCTACTTTTGGGATATGGACTGTGTGGAATGACCCCAATATCGTATTTCTGAGCAATGCTGTATATATCTTCAGCCTTTATTGGAGGAAAAAGATGAATGTTATATGAACTTTCTATGATTTTTAGGATGTCTCCTATTTTATTCATTGGATGCACGGAATATCCGTAAATATCCAGCAGCACTCCTGAAGTGGCAGCTACACTCTGAACTAATGTTTCAATCCCTTTTCCTGGTGATATGACACCAAGGTATAAGATTTTTAGTGGTTGATTGCCATTATACCCACGTGATTCCAATTTACGTTCCGGAATTTTGGTTAGCCAGCTGTTATGGACAACCATTCCACAAGTATTGGGAATTTTTTGTAAAATTGCTTTTAAGACGGACTGACTTACAGTAACAATTACATTAGCTCTTTTTCCAAAAGCATGCTCAATCCAGCGCTGCAGTTTACGTATGAGCTTAGGATAGGTTATAGAATCCGCACATTCGTACCAATACTCGTGGCTGTCATAAATCAGCATCTTACTTCTCAATTTTGCAGCTATCCAGCCAGCTAAAAGTGTGTTCCAATCGTTTGAATGTACAATATCTGGGCGAAATTTTACAGTGATTCCCAAAACATGAAAAAGAAATTCAATCCATTTAAATAGTTGTATAAACCTATTTTGGGACCATTTACGAGTTCTCAAAGGAATTCGAATAAGCTGGTTCCTATCGTTACCTTCATTGACCAAGAGTCCTTCTCCATGTAGTGCCACAGTTAGGACAGATGCTCCATTTTGGGATAATGTTTTCCCCTGCATCTTTACTCTTGTATCATATCTCATTTCATTGAGAACCAAAATCATTACTTTTCGATTTTCTAAAAAATCCTTATTCACTATCATTCTCTCTCGGGATGAATGGAAGACTGATGAGAAGTGATATTGAAAACCAGATTAAAAAGTTAAATGAAAGATCACCTGAGAATTGACTAATCACCAATGAAAACACCGCCATAGCAAATCCTACACACGACACATTTCTAACAAAATGGTCTTTATCTGACCGGTAAAGCCATCCTAACCTTAAGCCTTTAAATATAAATATGAGAAATATAATAATTCCCAAAATGCCAATTTCAGACCATATTTCAAGAAAAATATTGTGAGGCCAGCGTACTCCATAACCTATATATGCATCAAAACTACCTAAACCGGAGCCCATGACGGGATGAGTTCCTATTAATTTTATCGCCTGTTTCCAGAGTGTTAAACGCTGTACTATAGACACATTCGCTACAACCGAGCTCACTCTACTTAACCATAGCTCAATTGGTAATAATTTCAATAGGATTAACACTAATGCAACTAAACCGAATGTCATCAAAATAAATCTTTGGGGTTTCTTTGAAACAATTGCTAAGAATGCTAATAAACCAGCAATATATCCCAGGAAAGGTCCCCGAGAGCCGGATAGAATGATGAATAGCAAACCAATGATCAATCCGATTGCAATAAGAATGTTCCTCCATATTTTACCCTCTTCGTCCCAGAAAAAGAGTAAAGTAATTGCACCAAATCCTATATTGCGGGCAAACCCTATGGGATTTACATCTTCAGAGAGAGTAAGTCTTTTGAAAATTCCAAATTCACTTCTTTGAGTTAAAATACTGGTAAAAACAATCAATGCGCCAAATAGAACAATCCAAATAAACAGGGTTCGCAGCCTTTTCCGTGAGGTTAAAACCATAATTAAACCAATTATTGCTGCAAGCTGATACGTTCCATACCGGAAAAATTTTGTTGAACCATATTCAGGTGATTCACTACCTAATAGACTGATAAACATTAACATACCAATAAGCAATGGTAGCATTAAAATTCGAGCCCACACTTGCCAATTAGGAAATTTAGGCTCTTTAAGCCAAATAATAAAACAGGCAAAAACAAATGCTGTCATATAAAGCAGGGTTACCCATTGACCTGCTTGCAGACCAAAAACATTAAGAATTACCGAAATGTAAATAACACCATTGATTAACAGCGCGATGCTGCTTTCAGGAAAATACCATAGGAAAGATAGACCAATTATAATTGCAACACCACATGGTATATACATAGGTGATTCGATAAGTAAGCTTGGAATAGCAAGAACAGTCAAAACAGCCAAAATGGCCCAGAATCCTTCTTTCTGTAACCAGAAAATTGGATTATAACGGATAATGTTCATCCCTTTTGCCATGGTAAATTAACTCCAAAAGTACGATGACTCCAATAAATAGACCAGAATGCTAATATACCATAGGCAATACATGTTGCCCAACTTGCTCCAATATAGCTATAATGTGGAACCAAACAAAATGAGATGATAACCTTTAATCCTCCGGTGACTAATAAAACCAAGGTTACTTTATGGCTTTGTTCTGCCAAGTTGAAGGTGTTTAAGTAATATTGAGATAAGCCTAGTAAGAAGGTACCTATTGTTAATGGTAGGATGATGATTGTACCTGCCCAATATTTCTCATGTACGAACAACTGATAGCCTGATTTTGCGAAAACTAAAAACACAAAAATGACTGGTAACATAATAAAAAGATAAATTTTAACTTGGGAAGCATGTTCTCGAACTGCTAACGGCCACCCAGATTTCCTAAAAATTTTAACTAATGTTGGCCATGCTGCAAGCATAATTGCTACCGGTATTATATGAATCGTTCTGTTTATCAATCCATTTACTACTGAAAAGATGCCAACAGTAGCATTATCGTGAAACACCTTTAACAGAAATGTATCCGACATAGAAAATAACCAGACCGATAATTGTGCAAGTGCTAAAGGCAAACCGTATGATAATAATTTTTTAGCGGAAACGATCGGTTTTTTCAAATTGCGTAATTGAGTAACTTTAACTGTTAGTAAATTAATTAAACCGAAAATCATAATAACACTGCCTGCCCAAAAGATAGATTGCATCCCAAGTCGACGGTTTGTTTGCCAAATTATTAATATACCCAATAGTAACTTTCCCGCGTTTAATCCTGAATCCCAAATTGAATACCTAAATGGGTGTTCTTCGACCCGATCCATCACGTTAATCGTTCGAAAGGGTATGCATAAAAATATAAACAAACTTGCTGCGATTGAATAATCTCGAAATTCAACAAAAATGTACCAAAGTGGTATAGAAAAACTTACAATAACAAGACTTCCCAACAGGCTAAGCTTGAAAAATAGACGCCACTCTCCCGTTTCCAATTCACCCGTGTAGTAACGTAAGATGCTTTGGTACAACCAACCGCCACCGAGAGTAGTACTTAGTGATATCCCCGCTAAAACAAGCGCATATTTACCATAGATTTCAGGGGTAAACCATCGTGTAAGGATGGGAATTGAAATAACAGCAGCAACAACTGTAAAAATCGTAGTAGGTATATAAGATAATAGGTTGCGTTGCTGAACAGCAACCAATATATTTTTAATCTTTCGTTTCATGGGTATATGCCAGTGCGTTCCATAAATCAAATGATGACCATGACTTTTTTGCCATTAGTATAATATAAACCTCTTTTGTACGAATAAGTTCTAAACCTTTTATTTCAGTTGGCAATAGGTTCCATCCATTATAAAGTGCAAGGTAGTCTCTGTTAGAACCAGGTACATCTTCATTTACAAAATGTGAGATTATTTGATAAGTTGTATAATAACTATTCTGAAACAAGACGCTCTCGCTAACTTTTTCTAAAAATTGTGGAAATTTCTCCCACCCTATATAAGCAACCGCTTTTAAAACAATCGCTGCATGAGGAATATCCTCAAGCTTGATACTATTGTTATATCCAGGTAATTTCCAATAATAAGTCCATTTTTGAATCAAGTTCATCTTGTATTGAAAATTTTTTATGAATTTATCATAATCGTGCGTTCTAGTTATGTCTTGATAACGCGCTAAAAACTCAATCCAAGCTGCTTCATGATTTACCGGAATTCCATCAATGCCATGAACACGGCTTTCGGGTATATCTCTAGGAAATTCATACCGCTCTTCCCCCTTTTGATACCATTCACGCTGGAATGTTTCGATTAAGTTTTTCATCTGGCTCAAAACATCTATACGCACACTATCAGATTCAGGTAAGTACATCACTGCCTCCAAGATTGCTGACCCGATTATGCCACTATGCAACAAGTATCGTATGGGTTCTCCATTATCTGAATAAATATTACAAGACCAACCATAATCACTCATTCCATTATAATCAGTTACCCCAACATGAATATCCTGAGTATTAATAATACCTTTAACCCATAATCGGATCAACGCATCTAACTCTTCTCTCTTTTCTGGAAAAATGGTTTTACTAAGAATCATACCCCGTAACAAATACGAATCATGCCATACAAGACGTGCATTCATATTCGTAAATCTTTCTTTTAGAAACTGTCTCACAATGTTCTGTTGGGATGTAAAGATGCGATCCTCTAACAAGGGTTGCTGTTGCGGTAGTACGATGTTGGGTGCTACACTAAAAGCAAAGACTACACACCATATCAGTATACGGATTCTCATTTAGTAAGGTTGTTTATTACCTGATGCCAGGGTGAATCGGGATCCGTAAAAGATTCCTTAATGGCTATAAGGAATACTAACATAATTGCTGTTAATACACCAACCATGAGGACCATAACAGTGCGTTTGGGTTTAATTCTTTTTTCTGGTAATTTTGGATAATCTAGAACTAATAAGGTAGGAGTTTCCTTTCTTTCCCGCAAACGTGCATCTTCTAACTGTTGAGTTAAAAATTTGAAAAGCTCTGATTGGATTTCAATTTCTCGTTTCAATCTAACAAGCTGTATGCTAAGTTCAGGTACTTCAGTAAAATTCAAAAAAATATCTGATGCGCTTTTTCCCTGAATAAGTTTATCAAATTGTTCCTTAAATGTATCCACCACTTTTTGTTGTATTTGAATTTGTGGATTATCATTTTCTAATGAGTTTTGCAAAAACTGCAGTTTCACTTCTTCATTGACGAGATTAGTATAAATTGTAGTAGCCGCTGAAATTTGGTTTTTTGTCTGCTCTGACAGTTCATAAACACCATACTGCTCAGTAAAGACTTTCATCGCTTCTTCAGCACTATGCAAATCATCTAAATTTTGTTTATATCGTGCTTCAATTGTCACTCGATAATTATGAGCCTCTTCCGCCTTCCGTTTTATATTTATATGATCAAGTTTTCTTACTAAATAATCAGCCATATCAATAACTCGATTACGAATATTTCGTTCCTCTTTTTCAGTTGGAAACCAAGTTGTTACATCTATTACACGCATGAATAGCGTTCCTTCATCGGTGACTTTTACATTGATGCGAGACCTCATTATGGAAAGAGCTTCCTCCCATGATCCAGCATGAAACTCCTTTTCCAAATCAAATGCATTAACAATACTGTCCATCATTGTACGGCTTTTGAGAATGGCTGTAAATACAAAAACTTCAGGAACACTTGCTCCAACTCCAAAGCCACCTAATGTCAGACCTTGCATCAACATAGAAACTGAACTGGTAACTTCTTCCGCCTTAGGTGAAAATATTTGAGCTGTGGCTTCGTAGGTTTTTGGCATTATCAAGCTGATTCCTGCTGCTATCATCATCGCTATAAATGTACCGAAAATGATAAATCGGATATGTTTTAAAATATTAAAAAACAATGAAACACCTTTTGATTTGCTCTTTCCCAAAAGATTTATTTTTACTTTCCCTCTTTTATTGTCAGTAATAAGCTTAAATCTCTTAAGATCAGCAATCCTGTTCCGGAGTGTCTTTTCGCTGATGCCCACTTCCTCTGCTACCTTCACACGTTCAGAACGGTCATCCACAATTTCTGGATGTTTTCGAACCAGCTCTAATATTTTCTTCTCATGTTTGGTTAGTTGTTGCATTATTACCTCACAGCATTTTGAACTACAATAACAATCGTAGCAATTTGTCCCATAACAGTCATAATCTCAAGAAATCGATCCCACTTCCGGTACTCAATTTTTTCCTCAACAAAAATGATAGCTC
>JADHYC010000085.1 GCA_016782645.1 Fidelibacterota bacterium
CACCTTTTAACAAACCCGCCGTTTTGCCTAACTCTTTTATATCCGAACTATTTTGGATATACTCCGTTCAGACACTTTTCTCTACCCAAATCTGCACCAAATTCACCAAAGTATCTACGGCTTTTTCCATACCCTGAATTGAAATCCACTCAAGTTTGCTGTGGAAATTATGTCCACCTGTAAAGATATTCGGCGTCAGTAAGCCTTTAAAACATAAACGAGCACCATCAGTACCACCTCGAATGATTTGAAGTTTAGGTGTTATTCCGGCACGTTTCACTGCTTCCATAGCGTAATCAACAACCTTAGGGTCTTCTTCAATCTTTACATGCATATTTTCATATTGATCCTTGATTTTAAGATCAATCTTTGCTTTAGGATATTCTGCGGCGATTTTATCCCGAATTTCATTTAAGCGAACAGATTTCGACTTCATACTCTCCTTATCAAAATCTCTTATTAAAACTTTTAAAGTTGCCTTCTCCACTCCGCCCTCAATAACGTACGGATGCAGATAGCCTTCACGCTTCTCTGTGGTTTCAGGTGCAGGGTCTTCACTAAGATTTGTAATAACTTCTGACATAATACGTATAGCATTTACCAATTTCCCTTTAGCATATCCGGGATGAACATTTACACCGTGAACGGTAAAAGTAGCTAAAGCCGCATTAAAAGTTTCATTTTCAATTTCGCCTACCGTTTCACCGTCAACAGTATAAGCATAATCGGCATTAAATTTCTTCACGTCAAAATATTTGGTTCCATTTCCTACCTCTTCATCGGGCGTAAACCCAATACGAAGTGTACCATGCTTGATTTCCGGATGCTCCTTCAGGTACTCCAGAGCTGTTATAATTTCAGCGATACCGGCTTTGTTATCAGCTCCAAGGAGTGTTGTGCCATTCGAAGTGATAATATCATCACCAATATGCTCCTTCAAGCCAGGATTTTCATCAAAACGTATTACTTGAGATTTGTCTTTAGTCAATACAATATCACCACCGGAATATTTTTCATGTATTATTGGAGCAACATTTTTCCCGCTAACTTCAGGAGAAGTATCAACATGAGAAATTAATCCAATAACGGGTACTTTTTCATTTTCTTCCTCTGGCAGGTTTCCCTGAAAAGTTGCCATTACATAACCATACTTATCCATCTCGGCATCTTTCAAGCCCAGCTCCTTGAGTTCATCTACTAAAAGGCTAAGCAAATCTTTCTGCTTCTCGGTGCTTGGGTAACGATCTTCAACATCTTCCTGAGATTGTGTGTCAATTTTTACATAACGAAAAAATCGGTCAACTATGTTTTTACTCATTAATAATCCCTTTCATTTTTAAATATGTTCAATTTTAATGGATATGATAAATCACTTCTTTCTCTTAAGGTTTCCTATCACAATTCAAACTACTTATATATCAATTAAATATCAAGAAATTCCCTTTTATTTACATCTTATAAATAAATCCTCTTTGACTATTAGGTAATCATATGCTATTTTAGTGTCGTAAGAAAAAAATAACGAAGAGTTAAAAAATAATGCGGCTATCAGAAATAAAAAAGAAATCTCTTCAGAAAGTTAATCTGAAAAACCAATCGAATATCTTACGCTATAAACAGTGTCCACTAATTATTTTTTTTCTCCTATTAACACTCTCTTTCGCTCATGTGCTAAATCAAACCGACAATGGTTCAACATCCGATAAAAAGGGGAAAATAACTCAGCAAACTGAATTTCTTTTTAAACAACAGGTTGATTTCACTTCCTCTAATCTACCAATTGTTGTTATAAACACAAACGGGCAAACCATATTAAACGATCCGAGAATTGTTGTCGATATGGGTATCATTTACAATGGAGAAGGTGTAAGAAACAACATCACCGATCCCTATAATAATTATAATGGTAAAATAAGCATAGAAATAAGAGGGTCTTCATCTCAATACTTCTACCCAAAAAAACAGTATGCTCTTGAAACTCAGGATTCAATTGGTAACAACTTGAATGTTTCACTTCTGGGATTGCCTGAAGAAAATGATTGGATTCTATATGCTCCGTACAGCGATAAAACTTTAATGAGAAATGTATTGGTGTACAAATTTTCCAATGAGATGGGACGATACGCCAGCCGAACAAAATATTGTGAACTCGTTATAAATGGAGATTATCTTGGTGTTTATGTGCTAATGGAGAAAATCAAAAGAGATAAAAACAGAGTCAATATTTCAACGATAAATCCTAATGATATTGAGGGAGATGATCTTACCGGAGGATATATAATTAAAATTGATAAAATCGCCGGCGAAAATATTGGAGGATGGTATTCTCCATTCCCACCATATATCGGAGCATGGCAAGATATATATTACCAGTATCACTATCCTAAACCAGACGAAATCGTTCCACAACAGGAAACATACATTCAGAATTTTATCTATAATTTTGAATCTACAATGTTCAGTTCAAATTATGATAACCCGATTGACGGATACCCGTCAATTATTGACGTAAATTTTTTCGTTGATTATTTCATCATTAATGAAGTTTCCAGAAACGTCGATGGCTATAGGTTAAGTGCCTTTATGTATAAGGATAAAGACAGTAAAGATGGGAAATTGTTCATGGGTCCGGTTTGGGATTTTAACCTCGCATTTGGCAATGCCGATTATTATGACGGCTGGAAAACACAGGGGTGGCAGATCGATTATCTTACTGAAAATTCAGATTTTTTATACAATGATGAGTTTCAGGTACCTTTCTGGTGGGAGAAATTGATGCAGGATTCTTCTTTTACTAACAAGGTAAATTGCAGATGGCAGGAATTGAAGGATAATATTTTTAACATAAATAATATGTTTGGCTATATAGATTCATTAGTCAATTATTTAGATGAATCTCAGGTAAGGAACTATGAAAGATGGCCTGACGTTCTCGGTCATTATATCTGGCCCAATCCAGATGGTTGGCAAAATAGAACTACGTACGTATCTGAAATTAATTGGATGAAGCAATGGATATACAACAGAATTTCCTGGGTAGATATAAATATTCCCGGCGAATGTTTAAATGATATTGATCCGAATGAAGGGGATATTATAAGAGAGTTTTCATTAAAGCAAAATTATCCTAATCCGTTTAACCGATCAACTCTAATTTTATATAAATTAAGTAGAGATATGAATTTGACTTTGAAAATATTTGACTTACGAGGAAGAGAAATACGAACTTTATTGAAAAAATACCAAACTTCAGGTTCCTATTCAATTTCCTGGGATGGCAGAAATATTGATGGTAAATCAATGAACTCAGGAATTTATATCTATAGACTTAGCGGAGATAAAAGAACACAAAGTCGAAAAATGCTATTTTTGAAATAAAATAAAAAAATCTATATACCCTTTTTTTGTAATAATTCTTGTGTAGTAAATGCCTGAAAAAATTTTAAGGGCTTTGTTTTGCCATTTTCTATTATTACAAATAATATTGGTGCTTTAAGTGCATTTATGATTGAGTTCACTTAAAAAAGGTCGTAAAAGTAATTAATTGGATGTCACCCTGAGTTCATCCCTGCCCAAATGTATAAGTCAGGCGGGGAAGGGAGACATCCTCCAAGCACACTTTCCCGAATTTATCGGGATCATAATAAATTGTGATTACTCAGTGTGACATGGATAAATTTTAGTTTTTAAGTAAACTCATGATTAATTTTTATGCGATTTTCTCTGTAGGAAACAACTTCTCCAGCTCTTCAGGTTCAGGAGGAGAAGTCATTAAACTAACAATTATCAAGCAACCGATAGATGCAATAAATGAAATATAAATCCCAGGAATTCCCCACGGATCTCCACCTTTGAGTATTGAAGGAAATAAATGTGGAATAACCAGCTCCATAAAAATCGCCACTGAAGCGCCGGCTATTATTGACGCAACTCCACCCGCTTTCGTGGCGCGTTTCCATGTCAGAGCAGCAATCAGTGCCGGAGTAATTGTCACACCGTACATTGTATAAGCGACATAGGCATATCGAAGTACCGAGATCTTCGAGCCTTTAACAGTCGGTATAAAAATTAATAAAAATGCAAAAACTCCAATAATTGTTACAACGACTTTCTGTAATGCAACCATTCGAGATTGCGACGCATCAGGACTAATAAATCGTTGATAGATATCCCGCATTACATTTGTTGTTGGCGAAAGCAGATAATTCATCCCGGTAGATAAAACAACTGCGCAAGCAGCTGCTAACAATAAACCTCCTGCTATTAATCCGATAATAGACATTAATGTTGTTTTTCCACCTGGAGATTTAAATCCAGATGAAATATCTTCAGCAGCTTTAAGAACAATTGCTGCAGGATCTAAACCCACATTCACATTAAGAAGTTCTGCTTTTGTCTTAACTGACCCTAAATCAGCATTTATTTTAGCAAGGAGATTTGATATCTGATCAGTTTTTAAAGCACCTTTTGCCTGCATTACGGAAACCATTGAGTTTGCCCTATCCAGTGACATCGCCGGATCGAGTTTTTCAGCAATCACTTCCTGTTTCACTTTTTCAACAACTTCAAACTCCTTAATATCAACCCAATGTATTGACGCAGCGTAAATAGCAATCGCTACGACAACTACTTCAACTACAATCGTTCCAACAATCCACAACCCAACTGCCTGTTTTGCATCTTTTGGAGTTTTGGCACTGTAAAACTTCTGGTACATTGATTGTATACCCATCAACAACAGTAAAGTCGCCAAAAAGTATCCGCCAGCTTTTAATGCAGGGTACTGCCCAAAGTCCTCAGAGAAAACAGCGGTATGAGTAGCAGGTAAATTCTGAACAACTGCATCAGCTCCACCAGAAAATAACATCACGAATGGTAAAGCGATACAACATGCTAAAAGAATAATTATTCCGTTAGGTAAATCAGTATGAGCAACTGCAACCATCCCGCCTAAAGCTGTAAAAAGAATTACAAAGGTTGCGGCTATCGCCTGTCCTGTTGCTACAGAAATAGCTCCTCCTGTTGCAATGTTTAAAATCAACCCACCGGCGCGAAATTGATATGACACAATAGTTGTAAATGCTATGATAATCATAATTGCACCAACCACTCTAGCGACTTTCCCATAACGATTTTCAAGAATGTCTCCAACAGTATATTGTCCAAAAGTTCTAACCTTAGCCGCTAAAAAGTATATAACTACAATTCCAAACCAGGCACCTGCTGGCATCCATAAACTTGACCATCCAGCGTGTGCTGCATATTCTGCTCCGGCAATAAATGTACCCGAACCTATCCAAGTACAAATCAGCGTAAATACCATCACTTTCATACTTAAACTGCGTCCGGCAACCATGAAATCTTCCTGGCTCTTTATCTTTTTACTGCGGTAAAAATTAAAGGCAGTTAGTACTAACAGATAAGCAAAAATGATGTAAAGATAAATTAACATTTTCTACCCCTCATTTTTTAAAATTTTCTTCCTGTTATACATACAGAAAAACACTTAAATTGCAGTAACAGAGATAAAACCACTTTTTTTCAATACCGATAGTAAATAAAAGCCAAATTGGTTTTATCTATATATCTTAATATTTGCAATAAGGACTCATTTGTCTTTTGTTGTATTTTGGAGTCAAATCTCTTCCATCATACATCCATCAAAATTAACTCTGACTGCTCTTGTCCAGCAACGACCACTTCACGATCTTTTGTAATAAAAACATCTATTTCCGAGCGAACCGCCATTTCACCTGGAAGATAAATACCTGGCTCGATAGAGAAACATATACCGGGCATAAGTTCACGCTCATCTTTTGTTTCAAGATTGTCAATATTTACACCATTTCCATGAACTTCATGTCCAATTGAATGACCAGTACGGTGAACAAAATATTCACCATAACCAGTTCTCTCTACAACTTTACGACATGCATCATCCACTTCATAGCCATAGCATCTTTCACCCTTAGCAAATTTATCCCTGACAAAGTCTCTGGCAGCATTACGTGCATCACGTACAATATTAAAAATATCTACATATTTTGAAAGCGGTGTAGTACCTGCATATCCACACCATGTAATATCGTAGTAAATTGCTTTATCATTATCTTTTCTTGCCCATAAATCTATCAAAATAGTATCACCTCTTTTTATAGCAAAGGTATTTTCAGGAGTAGGTTCAAAATGCGGATCAGCAGGATGTTCATTCACACCCACAATTGGGTGGTCGCCATCGTCATTTAATCCTTCTTCAAGAAACCTTTTGACAATAAATTGTTGAACTTCGTATTCAGTAACTTTTTCATTTTTACGGATTTTTTCTTCAATAAGTGCAAAGGCTTCATCTTTTATTTTCTGAATCTTTTCTCCCGCTTCAAGATGTGAATGGTAACCATCCTCATCAATAATTGCTTCAAATAATTGAACCAAATTTGCAGATGAGACAATTTCTAAACCAAACGATCTGATTAATTCAATTGTTCCTGCATCCACTATCGAAACATAGGGAATATTATTATTTGGAGAATATTGCATTGCAATCTTTTTTGAATTGCGTAATATTTTTTTAATTGCCTGATTGAGCTGTTCCCATGACCTATACACTTTTAAAGTACCGGGTAGAGAATCCAACTTAGTTGCTTCGACAGCGGATACAAGCCTAACAGGTTCGCCCTCTGCTGGCATAAAGTAGTACCAGCGGCGCGTGGTAAATTTGTTAAATTCCATCCCTAGGATCCGGTATGCCATAGCATCACGATTATGAAAATCGTAAAAAAGCCAACCATCAATTCCTTGATTTTTAATTTCTCTCTGAATGCTTTCAATGTTCATAAAAAAATCCTTTCTATTTTTGTACTTTTCAACTGCCTCCGGAGAAATTTACCTGGTATGGGACACTAAGGACCCGGGATTAGTTATTATTATTTTGAGTTAATCTTAGATTTAATGCGAATTTTAATTTTAATGTCTGAAATCTTGACCTTTCCTTCAATAACCTTTTTTACTCAGTATTTCTATAACTTATTTTATTATCTTCGATATTTTTCTGAACTCATTAACACTTGCCTCTTTTAAAATCTCAAACAATGCCATCTCTACACTTGTGATTTGAACACCACCTATATGAAGTTTTTCGACTGTTAAATCTCTATTCTCTTTCTTTCTGCTGGAAATTGCATCGACTAAAAGGTGAACTTCATATCCTTCGGAAAGCAAATCCATACATGTTTGATAAATACATACGTGTGCTTCAATTCCACAAACAAGTATTTTATTACGATTCAGTTGCTTGATTTTCTCTATAAAATTTTTCTCTCCGCAACACGAAAAGGACATTTTTTCGATTGGATTATATTCACTTAGTGTTTCTCTAATCTCATCAACGGTTAAACCTAATCCTTCTGGATTCTGTTCGGTGAGTACTACCGGGATTCCAAGTATTTGTGCACCCTGAATTACTTTCTTTATATTTTCGACAAGTGCAGGATAATCATAAATCACAGGAAGCAGTTTTGATTGAACATCAATAACAACTAATACAGTCTGATTGCGTTCTAATTTCACTGTATCACCTCCTCAGTTTTATGCTTAGCATTTTTAACATCTTTGGATAAATCTCTATAAATCTTTTTGAAATAGATATAAAAGAATATACAGATGATAATGAAAATAAGAAGAAGAGCGAATTTGGACGAGCGTTTAGATTTCAAAACCTTTTATACCTAAATTTACAATAACATCATTCATGATGGTTTTAATATGAATCCTTTTTGAAACAATATCAATAAAAATATACAGATTCAGTAAATTTTGCATTTTAAAAATATCCGTTCATGAACCGCATACAGCATATAAGTATTAGTAAAAATATTGCCACCTTACGTTTTTCAATAGTGTTTGCACGATTTATTAAAGATGATTGACTCATATAGTAGAAATTGTACTACCTACTAAAAAATGCGTTAGGAAATTTGGTGAATAGAATATAAAGAAGAAAAGCCTGTTTGAGTTCACCGTGGCAGGTGAGTTGTTTTTTCTTTTAGTGGAATGAGCTGAATTTTAGCATTTTTCAGACAACGGTGATTCTTTTGGTTACTTTTCCCAAGTGATATAAATATAACCTTCCGAAGAACTTTTCCATAGGAACTTCTGCGGAAATAGCCTTCGGAAGGTTTAAACAGAAGTGAATTACTTCGTTTCTTCGCAAACAGACTGATCCAAAGGATTCTCTTTGAGAGTAAGTCTGTTCTACATTTCACCAGTAAGACAGAATATTTATTTTTACAATAAAATCCACTGGATAGCAGTCAGAAATATGATATAAAACGCAATATGAACTATTTCATGCAAATTTCGGTAGATTTTACTAAAAGTTTCGGTAGCACCTAAAAACAGATTGATTCTATCATATTATCAACTTAATATAACTTAAAACTGAACTGATTATGCTGAACCTATTTTATAATAGCCCATCCTCGAGAAATTATTTGTCCTGTATCTTCCTGATTTCCGTATTTGAAAAAGAAGTAACAGGGCGAATCTCCTTTTGTAATTCTTCACCGCTCAACATACAACAGGAACCTTTTTTTTCACACAGGAATCTCTTCAGAACGCTTTGGTTCCCACGGATAATACGATTTATAAACTATGAATGAAATTCATGAAATAAAGGAGGCATCGACAAATGACTCAAAATAAGACACTGATTTCAAGCAAATTATCAACTTTATCCGAAAAAAAACACAGCCAAAGTCGCAAATGGATTTTAACCGGTATTATTGCAGCCATTTTATGTGGTACTTTAGTGGGCGGTTGGATTCCTAATCTTGCTGTTAAGTTCTCAATCCTGGGTGAACTTTTTCTAAACTCTTTAATGATGATTGTCGTACCTCTTGTTATGTTCTCTATGATAGTAGGAATCACAGGGCTTGGTGAT
>JADHYC010000086.1 GCA_016782645.1 Fidelibacterota bacterium
AACTTTTAGGGGACCTATCCCATGATATTTTGTAGGGTCTTGCTCAGCACTGAGCAATCCTTTCCCTTTTTTTGTTATTATATGTAATAGTACCGGATATTTTAAATCTTTTACACTTTGAAGGGTTCTAATCAATAGCTTAATATCATGACCGTCAATTGGCCCATAGTATCTAAAACCAAACTCTTCAAAAACAAGTCCCGGAGCAATAAAATTTTTTAATGATTCCAAGCTCTTCCTTCCCAAGCTGCGAAAAAAGCTAGTACCTTTTGGAAGTAAAGCAAGAGAGTTCCATACCTGGTTTTTGAAACGTAAATAACGTGGACTCAGCACAATTCGAGTCAGATAACTGGACATAGCTCCCACATTACGTGATATTGACATCTCATTATCATTTAGTATTACTAAGAATTGTCCTTTTATATTGCAGATATTATTTATTCCTTCCCAGGCTAATCCACCTGTAAATGCCCCATCCCCAATTATAGCAGCAATTCTATTTTTATCACCTTTCAAATCACGAACAGTCGCCAGCCCAACGGATGCAGAAATTGAGGTACTTGCATGTCCAGCTCCAAAAATATCATACTCGCTTTCCGAAGGTTTGCAAAATCCACTAATACCACCATATTGTCTTATAGTCTTAAGAGCCTCTCTCCTACCAGTTAAAACTTTATGTCCATAAGCCTGATGTCCAACATCCCAGACTAACTTATCTTCAGGAGTATTGAATACATAATGAAAAGCAATTGTTAACTCTATTACTCCAAGACTTGGCGCAAGATGCCCGCCGGTCTTTTTAACTGTTTCTATGATATAATTGCGCAGCTCTTCACTAAGAATTGATAATTCAGGAAAAGTAAGCGATTTAAGATCTTTTGGAGAATTTATCTTCTCTAATATTTTGTATTCTGATTTTGAAATAGTCTTATCCATAATGAACCAATCTTTTAAAACAAATTATTTAAAAAATATTCATGTATCCGAGTATCCTCTGTTAGTTCGGGATGAAATGTGGTTAATAAATTATTTTTATATTTAACAATAACTGCTTCCCCATTTAATTTTCCTAAAATCTCAATTCCCTTCTTGTAACAGGATATTTTAGGAGCTCGAATAAACACTCCGGGAAATGGATTTTTATCAAAACTAAGTACAACTTTTTGTGTAAAGGATTCTACTTGCCGACCATAAGCATTTCTTTCAATTTTAACAGGAATACGTCCTAAGGTTTTAACTTTATGATCTTCAGACTCCTCAGATAAAAGAATCGCACCAGCGCATGTGCCAAATATTGGTCCGGGAAATTGCTTTAGTTTTTCCCGCATACCAGATTCATCTATTAATTTCAGCATTGTCGTTGATTCACCACCTGGTATTATCAAACCATTACAAAAATCTATCTGACCTGAGTATTTCACTATCTCAGAATTTACTTTAAGTAAATCCAGTATCTTCCTGTGTTTCCAATATGCTCCTTGAAGTCCTAATATACCAATTATCATGATACTATTTCCAATATTCAAATCCAACTCTTGTATTCTTTTCCAAGTAAATCAAACAAATTCAGTGTGAAAATAAAAGAAAAATTGCTTTCCCGTAATACAGAAAATTGCCAATCAATTAAACGAAACCCGTTTGGCTTCGCGTATCGAAGACATCCCGTTGGGAAAAACGGGTTTGTTTTTTGCTACTGCCAACTGCCCATACCTCTACCAACCCCTATTAGCCAGTCTTTCTTTTTCTGGTATCTCAGCAATATCTAACCCTTTCATAGCATCTTTGAGCCCGGCAGAAATTTCAGAGAGTTTTAAAGGATTATCATAATAAGTTGTAGCTAATACGATCGCTCTTGCTCTTGGAGCTGGATCATCAGATTTAAATATTCCGCTACCAACGAAAACCGATTCAGCTCCCAGCTGCATCATTAAGGATGCATCAGCCGGTGTTGCTACACCTCCAGCGGCAAAATTCGGTACAGGTAGTTTGCCAGTTTTCGATACTTTTTGGACAATCTCAAATGGAGCACCCAAACGCTTTGCCTCTGCCATTAATTCATCATTCGACATAATTGAAAGTTTTTTAATTTCAGATTGCACTCTCCTCATGTGACGGACCGCTTCAACAATATTACCGGAACCAGCTTCTCCTTTCGTTCGAATCAATGCAGCACCTTCTCCAATCCTTCGAAGTGCCTCTCCTAAATCAAGACAGCCGCACACAAATGGTACTTTAAAATCGTACTTCCAGATATGATTTTCTTCATCAGCCGGTGTAAGAACTTCACTCTCATCAATAAAATCAACTTTAAGTGCTTCAAGAATTTGCGCTTCTGCAAAATGACCAATTCGGCATTTAGCCATAACAGGGATCGAGACTATATTTTGTATTTCTTTAATAACTTTTGGGTTAGACATACGAGCAATTCCACCATGTGCACGTATATCAGCAGGAATACGCTCAAGAGCCATAACCGCAACAGCACCTGCTTCTTCAGCAATCTTTGCCTGCTCAGATGTTGTAACATCCATAATTACACCACCTTTGAGCATTTCAGCGAGCCCTACTTTAACTTCAAACGAACCTTTATCCATTATAATCACTCCTCAAATAAACCTTCTTTAAATTTACGTGTCTATCAGGGAATTGTGGCGATTTTTTTTGCTACTTCTTCAACAATAAAATCTGGCGTAGAAGCTCCTGCGGAAATCCCAACTGAAGAAGCAGTATTAAACCACTTTGAATCTAACCCTTCTACTCCTTGAATTTGATATGTATGAATATTTATTCGCTTTGAAATTTGTGTTAATCTTTTTGTATTTGCGCTTGTAAAAGATCCTACAATTATCATAACGTCGTGAGTTCTTGCAAGTTCCTTAACTTGCTCCTGGCGTTTGCGAGTTGGTGAACAAATTGTATTTATAAACCTGAGGTCTTCTATTTTATATGAAAGAATTGAAATAATTTCACTTACATCGTCAATTAGTTGAGTTGATTGAACAACAGCTCCTGCCTTTCTGATGTTTTTTAATTCTTTCGCTTCCCTAGGATTAGATATTACAATAGGCTCTTTTACCTGACTTGCAATTGCTTCTACTTCATCATGCTCATGATCTCCAATAATTATCACTTTCCTGCCTTCCTTCTCCATCATTATCGCAGATTTATGAATCTCTAATACTAAAGGACATGTGGCATCGATAATTGTTAAACCTTTTTGTCTTGCTTTTTCCCATATCTTAACTTTTGTTCCGTGGGAGCGGAAAAGAATCGGCGTGGATTCATCAATTTTATCGATATTATCTATCACAACAGCAACAGATTTTTCGAGTTCTTTAACCACCCTTTCATTATGAACAATATCACCCAGCATAACCACTTTGTTATATCGTGAAGCAGCTTCTCTGGCTTTATGTATTGCTCCTTTAACTCCGGAACAGAACCCAATATCCTTAGCAATTGTTATCTTTCGAATCATCTTTTGTAGTCCTTTATTGTGTATTTAAAAATAATCACCATAAATCCATTTAGCCTATTTCTAATCACAATTCAACCCTATTTTTGCGGTAGTGATTATTTTCTGAGCCTGATATTTTCCTTTCTTATCAGCATAAGATACCCTGCATATTTTATCACTTTCAAAAAATATTACCTGACAAATTCCTTCATTAGCATATATTTTTACTGGGAGAGGTGCTGTATTAGAAATGGCAATGGTGACATATCCCTCCCACTCCGGCTCAAATGGCGTAACATTAACAACGACACCACAGCGAGCATAAGTTGATTTGCCATGACATATAGTTATAACATCTCGTGGAATCCGAAAATATTCTATACTGCGTCCAAGAGCAAAACTATTAGGAGGAATTATACAAACATCACCTTTAAAATTTACAAAAGATTCTTTTGGAAAATTCTTTGGATCTATATGCGTGCTAATAGAACCGGTAAATATCTTGAATTCATCAGCAATTCTCATATCATAACCATAAGCTGAAAGACCATAAGAAATTACACCCTTGTTTATTTGACCTTTTTCAAATGGTTCTATCATCCTATGTTTTAATGACATTTCCTCTATCCAGTAATCCGATTTAACACACATAATTTATCTCCATATGAATAAATTTTTCATACTTTAAATAACATGAAAATATGAGTTTCTAATTACCTCTTACTTCTTAATTTTTACTACTTCCACCCACTTGGAATACCATAATAATGAACAATATTAATTATTGACGAATATGAAATACTACCCGGGTTAATTCCTGGCTCACCTTCAGGAATGGAAACTTCCAATTCTGAAAAATATTCTTTCCACACTGGAAAAGTATTATCTGTAGCAGGATCTTTGAATGTCATCGGTTGTAATTTAAATATTGGCTTTCCATTATTAGCAAATAAAAAAATCTCATAAATAAGCTCAGAGCAGTAATAGGCATCATTGTTAATATCAAATACTTTATCATAAGGTTTACCGATTAAGGAGTAAGCTTTTCCAATCGCAGAAGGTATTAGATTACGATACTTTTGCTTTAAGCGTCCCACAACAACTTTTGGTTGACCACTTAAATCAAGACTATGTCTAAGAAAAACCTCTAAATGAGTTGTATCCACTCCGGTTGGTTGGGCTTCAATAACAACAAAATTCTCAATACTATCTCCTGCAACAATACCAATATGCGAAAAATTTGCTCCATTATATCCCTGTGTAACTTTTTCAATTGCATCACAAAAGGGACCACAATCAAGGTCCTGAAAAAGCAAATCACCCTGTCGTAGTCCAAAACTATCGCCTTTTTCAGAACTCTTATTACAACCACTAAAATTTATACTAATAGCAATTAATAGTATGGTTAGTATTTTATGGTTAAATGTTAACATAATTTAGTTACTTAATAACAACATTCCTTATTTCATTCCGGACATCAGGAAGCACCTTCTTTACTGTTTCATCTAACGTCAACTTCGTAATAGCCCCGGCTGCAAATTTATGCCCACCACCGTTAAATTTTTCAGCAATCCGATTGACAATAACCTTTCCCTTTGAACGAAAATTCATCCTTACACTTTTTTTATTAATTTCGAGAAACATCACGATTACTTCAACACCCTTTATTGAGCGAACATAATCCGTAAAACCATCTACATCCCCAGTTACAGCACCGCAACTTTTAATCTGTTCCTGAGTAATTGAAAACCATGCAAGTTTCCCATCTTCTTCAAATTTAATCTTCTGAAGCATCATACCTAACAACTTCATCTGTGCCGGTTTTTTATTTTCATATATATCTCTATATACCACACTCGGTTTTACACCGTAATGCATCATCTCAATAGCCATCTCCATAGCATGAGGTGTCGTGTTTTCATATCTAAAAGAACCTGTATCAGTCATAACCCCAGTGTATAGTGCCTCAGCAATTTTTACATCCATTAATTCTGGAGAAATCTCTTTAATCAATTCATAAATTAAACAGGCTGTGGCAGATACAGTCTCATCAATAACCGATATATTAAAAAAGTTACCATGGTTTGGATGATGATCTATACATATCATATTAACATCCAATGGATCTAGGTCGTGATGAATTTTACCCAAACGAGACATAGAACTAACATCTAAAATAATTATTAAATCGATACCTCTTAGTAATTTTTTATGTTTTACTTTATCATATTGGTTGAATATCTCATCCTCATTCAAAAAGGCATACTCCTTTACAAAAGCAGACGAATTCAATATAATTGGATTTTTATCCATTTTCTTAAGATAACGATAAAACGCTGCTTCCGAGCCAAGTCCATCCCCATCTGGATTTATATGAGTAGTAATTAAAATATTTTTACTTCTTTTTATCTCTTGAATTATTTGTTTCCAATTGTGTTTTGTCATCTCAGCCTCTATCTATATTAAAATAATTTTCAATATACTTTTTTCTATAATAAAATCAAAATTTTGATTTTCAAATTTACTTACTCTTGTCTATAAAACCTTATGAATTAACAAAAAATTTTACTATTTTTGCATGGTTATAGTAGAATGTTTCAACATCATTTTTTAAAATATTTTAGGAGTTACTTATGAAGAAGATTTTTGTTTTTTCTGTTCTGTTATCTTTAATCATTTTTGGATGCTCAAAAAAGATTGACGTCATAAAATTAGAAAAAGACACCCCCGCTTATGAATTGGCAACAGAACTTTCTAAAAAATTGCCATCACTTGACCCTGATGAAAACAGAGTATTGGTTTCAGCAAAGGAATTTAAAATTACTACAGGTGAAGTTGTTCAAATTATTCAAAACAATTTTGCTAACCGCATCGGTCAATTAAAAAATATGGACGCTAATGGCATAAAAGATGTCATTGAAAGTCTTTCAAATGGGTTAGGCGAACAAAAGTTATTTTTAAATGCAGCAAAAAATGTAAATATTATTGTACCTCAGACAGAAATTGATAGTATTTTATCTCTCCAATATCAACGTGCTGGAGGTGAGGAAAAATTCATGGAATGGTTAAATAATTATGGAATGAGTATAGAAGAAGTAAAAAATGATATTCAGAACAGTTTAACAATCAATCACTATTTAGATGAAACTCTAGCTGAAGAAACTGAGGTTACTGATGAAGAAATTCAAAAGTTATATAATGAAGATAAAACCGCTTCAGTGAGACATATTTTATTAATGACACAGGGAAAAAGCGACTCTGCTAAAAAGGAAATCCGCAAAAAGATGGAAGGAATTCTTGAAAAAGCAAAACAGGGAGAAGATTTTGCTAAACTGGCAGAAGAACATTCCGAAGACCCGGGTTCAAAAAATAACGGCGGATTATTTAAAGATTTTGGACGCGGCTCTATGGTGAAACCTTTCGAAGACGCAGCTTTTTCTGTTCCTATTGCTGAAATAAGTGATATCATTGAAACGCGCTTCGGTTATCACATTCTCAAAGTAATTGACCGGAAGAAAGAAACACAACCTCTGGTAAAAGTACAGCCGCAACTAGAAAGAAAGATCAAAGAAAAGAAACAAAATGAAGCATATATAGATCATGTAAATAAGTTAAAAGAAGAATCCAAATTCAAGATTTTGGAATTCTAATTAGAACATCAAAGATCTTTCAATTATTTAGCCGCACTTTCAGTTATCGCAATAACAGATATCAAACCCGTTTTTCCCAACGTGACGTCTTTGACGCGCGACAGCCAAATGGGTTTGTGCGTTACATTCCAAGAAGTATTCAAGAAATTAATATATTTACCGTAGCACCTTAGATACAAGTATTTCATATTCTTCCGAAGGCTTTTGCCAAAGGCATCCCTCTGGGAGAGCCCTTCGGAAAGGTTGCTATGTTAATTTATATAATCGAAACTCTGATGTTTTCCCTGTTTTACTCTTCTCTTTACATCAAATTATCCTCAGATTTTAATATCATTTAAAGTGAAATATTGTTAAAATATTAGAAGTAAATAAAGGTTCTTTTTAAATTTCATATAATTATTTCTAATAAAAAATTGATCTTGTTTTATCTCTCAATCCAATTTAAAAGAGCATCATCTCAAATCTCTCCTAAATATATAATCTCAAAAAAGGGTTGATTAATGTTTCAACAAAAAAAATTCAAGAAAGTAGTAGTTCTAATCATTTTTTTCTACTTACTTTTTATTAACCAATGCAATAAAGAAGAGAAAATTCAAATGAACACTTTAACTATTCATTATCACCGGTATGATAACAAGTATGATGATTGGACTTTATGGACCTGGTTAGATCATTTTAATATTGAAGTAAATGCAGCTAAAAAAGAAACCTTTGGATTAATCTTTATTTTAGACATGAAAAAATATCCAACTCGGGGTAATATTTCTTTTATTCCTAAATATAAAAACTGGGAGAGAAAAGATGCTCCCGATAGAATATGGAACCGTAGCGAACCAACAGAAATCTGGATTCTTCAAGGAAATGGTACAGTATTTACCGAACTTCCTAATACAAAGCCATCTGTAAGAAAGGCTTTTATAGATGGTCCAGATAAAATTAATGTTATTTTAACACATAATATTAAAAAAGAAGAAATTCCCCAACTGTTTCCTATTATTTACTTTAACAATGGGGATTATATTAAACCTTCAAATATATCTTTAATTCCAGAGAATAGTGATTCCTCGAACATACTTCAATTAATTACCCCAAATAGAATAGATTTAAATTTACTACCCGGAGAGATCAAGATTAAAGGATTCCTGCCTGGGAAATTATACATCCGAAGAATCCTCGATAGTCCAGAGTATATCACTGATGAAGCGTTAGGAATATCTTATACATCAGACGAAACAAAATTTTCCGTATTTGCACCTGGTGCTACAAGTGTCACACTTCATCTATATCAAAAAGCCGAAAGTGGAAAACCCGATTTATTCCAATTAACAAAAGGCAGTCAAGGTATTTGGAAAATCACTATTCCTATAAATTTAGTAGGAAAGTATTATACTTACACTGTTAATGGTCCTGATCCTTCTTATGATCCTAAAGCAGAAGTGATTGATCCATACACACGATGTGTGACTGCTCATAATGGTCGAGGACTAATTATAGATGATAACACACCTATTGCTGACAGTCCTATTTTCACATTCCAGGATGCGATTATATACGAAGTACATATAAGGGATTTTACAATTGGTGAAAATTCAGGTGCAAAACATAAAGGTAAATACACCGGGTTTTTTGAGAAAAACACGACGATTCCGGGAACGAAAATCTCTACTACTTTTGACCATCTTATAGACTTGGGAGTAAATACGGTGCAACTTATGCCTGTACAGGATTTTGAGAACGATGAATTTTCAGAAAAATATTTCTGGGGATATATGCCTGTCAATTTTAACT
>JADHYC010000087.1 GCA_016782645.1 Fidelibacterota bacterium
CGAATATCTCTATCTCATTAGTAAGAATACCCTTGTGAGGATTAACAGAACCGGATGGAGTTTCGTAGAGCATCGCATCTTTGACATTTACTATATCAGATGAATCAACTCTATCTTCATCAAATTCTTTAACTTCGACATATATTACAATTTTATCATTCTCAAACTTTTTATAAAAGCTCACCTCTTCCAAAGACACTGGTGAAGCGTATAAATCATCACGTATGAAAAATGTAGTATCACCTTTTACAGGTTTTATTAGCAATTTAATTGAAATTATTTCGGGTGTTTTACCCCATAAATGCGGAGTGCCGCAAATTGGAATAGGATTTATTCCTGTTGATAGGGATAGATTGTTTGCAAAAACGCAGTCAAAAAAGACAACTACTATCGTAGTAAATAAACCAAAGCATCTTTTCATTATTTATCAGGTATAGAATGTCGCTCTTCAACAGCATCTCTATTCATCAGGTCCCGAACTGCTTGACGTGGATCTTTATTCTCAAATAGGACTTTATATATCTCCTCAGAAATTGGCATAACAACATTGTATTTTTCTATCATTTGATGTACAGTTCTACAAGTATGTACTCCCTCGGCAATCATCGTCATTCCGTCAAGGACTTCTTTTAATTTTCGCCCTTTCCCAATTTCTTCTCCCACATAACGATTACGACTGTGCTTACTATTACAGGTTACTATTAAATCACCCACTCCGCTTAACCCGGCAAATGTTTCCTCCCGTGCGCCGAGTTTTAAACCCATCCGAATAATTTCAGCCAAGCCCCTTGTCATTAGTGCAGCTTTAGTATTATCTCCAAGTCCCATACCATCACATATACCTGAAGCAATTGCAACAATATTTTTAATCGCCCCACCGAGTTCAACCCCAATTATATCAGTATTTATATATACTCTAAAATTAGGGGACATAAATATTTTCTGAACTAATTCAGCAGTTTCCATACTTTTTGATGCCGCAACCACAGCAGTTGGTATTTCGCGGGAGACTTCTTCGGCATGACTCGGTCCGTGCAGTGTCACAATTTTTTCTTCAGGATGATCCAAAACTTCGGATATTACTTGACTTATTCTTTTTAGAGTATCTTCTTCAACCCCTTTGGAAAGATTCACAAATATTATATCTTTTGTCACTTTCTCCTTAAGATTATTAAGAAGTGCCCTGACCGTATGAGATGGTACCGCAATAATTATTATTGAGGCACCAGAAATTACATCATCCAAATTATGTGAAATTGGAATCTCGTGAGGAATTGGAATTCCCCTCAAAAGGGGGTTCTTCCGAGTACGATTTATTAATGCCACATTTTCAGGGAAATACTCCCACAGAGCCACTCTATAACCTTTTTTAAATAGATGAATGGCAATCGTCGTACCCCAGCTACCGGCTCCCAACACTGCCATTTTAGAAATTTTACTTTTCTTAATATTCACTAATAAACTTTCATATTAAATTTATTTAGTTATTTCCCCGACACAAATTGGTATTTCACCCCAGTCTTTTAATTCATGAAAAAATTCATTAGTGTAATCCGGATCGACAACCAAAATTAGTCCTATACCTAAATTGAATACCTTTCTCATTTCTCCTACAGCAATTTCTCCCAGCTCCTGTATAAACTTAAAAATTGGAAACCACTCCCACGCATTCCAGTCTATTTTCAATTTCAAACCATCCGGAACTACCCTTTTAGTATTCCCCTCAATTCCACCACCGGTAATATGACTGATAGCGTGAAGTTCCTTCCTATTTAATAGCTCAGAAACTGGCTTTAAATATGATCGGTGAACTTTAAGTAACACTTCTCCCAGTGTTGCATCAATCTCACTAATATAACTATCAACTGAATAATTCTTTAAAAGTACTTTTCGAGCAAGTGAGTAACCATTTGTATGCAAACCGGAAGAAGGCAACCCAATAAGAACATCGCTCTTTTTGACTCTGTTTAAAAGTAAATTTTCCTTTTCCACAACGCCAGTAATTGTGCCTACAAGATCATACTCTTTTTGACTATAAATCTCTGGCATTTCCGCCATTTCACCACCAATAAGCGAGCAACCATTTTCACAGCAAGCCTTTGATAGTCCTCTTATTATCTCCTTAATGATCTCTGGATCTAATTTTCCTGTACCTATGTAATCAAGAAAATAGAGCGGTTTCGCTCCTGTTGTTAGTATATCATTTACACAGTGATTAACTAAACATTCTCCAATAGTATCATGGCGATTCATAAGGTTAGCAAGTATAAGTTTAGTACCCACTCCATCGGTACTTGAAACCAGAATGGGATTTTTATATTCAGAAACCGGGAGAGCGAAACACGCACCAAACGAACCAATATCTGTTAAGACATTTGGAGTAAACGTTCGTCTAACTAAATATTTTATATTAGAAACAGCCTTCTTACCAGTATTGATATCAACACCGGCGTCTTTATAAGAAGTGCTCAACTATTCTTCATTCTCCCGATATATATCGTCTATAAGATCAGCATATTTTTCTTCCACGATATCCCTGCGAACTTTCAATGATGGAGTTAATTCCCCACTTTCAATAGTGAATTCATCTGATAAGAGCGCATACTTTTTCACTTTTTCAAATTGAGCAAATCCTCCCATTGATTCATCAATAACTTTATCATAAAGTTCTTTTACATCCGGAAGTTTAACTAGAGTTTTTCGATCTTCCCATTCAAGACCTTTCTCTTTAGCCCATTCTTCCAAGCTCGGGAAAGCGGGAACTATCAGGGCTGAAATAAATTTTCTTCTATCACCAATAACAACTATTTGCTCAATCCACTTTGATGTTACAAGAGTATTTTCCATGGGCTGAGGAGCGACATTTTTACCACCTGAGGTTACCAAAATGTTCTTTTTCCGATCCGTTATTACAAGATAGCCGTCCTCATTAAATTCACCAATATCTCCTGTATAGAACCAACCATCCTCATCAAATACCTCTTTAGTGCTGACCTCATCCTTGAAATAACCTTTCATTACACTAGGTCCTCGAGTTAGAATCTCTCCATCATCGGCAATTTTCACTTCAATACCAGGTAAAGGTGGTCCTACAGTTCCAAGAATGTATTTCTCTAATAAATTTGCAGTTATAACGGGAGAAGTTTCTGTTAAGCCATAACCTTCGATAATAATAATTCCCGCTGCATCAAAAAATTCACCTATCTCTTTGGATAGTGGAGCCCCTCCTGAGACAAAAAACCTCATTTTGCCACCGAAAACCTCATGCAACTTATGAAAAACCAATTTATTCGCAATCTTCAATTTCATACCGAGAAAAACACCATTAGATTTTCCACGATTACGTTTTTCGACGGCTTTTCGTCCTGTTTTAATCGACCACCAGAATATACTCTGTTTTACAGAGGATGAGGTAGCGACATTTGCATTTATTTTGGCATACATTTTCTCGTATAGCCTCGGAACAGCAATCATTATCGTTGGATGAACTTCTCGAATATTATCAGCTACTTTTTCTATACTTTCTGCATAACAGACCTTTGCACTAACAGTGAAAGGGAAAAAATGTCCCGCCATTCTTTCAAAAGTATGGCTTAATGGGAGGAAAGACAGAAAAACATCTTGATCAGTAACAATTATCACTTGAGAACTACTAATTATGTTGGAAGTCAAATTTCCATGTGTAAGCATAACACCCTTTGGTACACCAGTAGTACCTGATGTATAAATTAGTGTCAGCGGATCATCCTTCTTAATTGACATTGCATCTTTTTCAAAATCATCAGGGTTCTCTTTCCGGTACGTTTCACCAAATTCAATTAACTCTTCCATAGTTATTATATTTGGATGTTCAAAAGAGGTGTCATCCATGACGATAACTTTGATAATATTCTTCAAGTCATTTAACATTGGAAGAACTTTTTCTGTCTGTTTTTTATCACCACAAAATAAAAACCGGCTTTCCGAATGTTGAATTATCCACTTAACCATTTTCGCAGTAAGTGTTGGATAAATAGTTGTTGTCACACCTTTTGCAGACAAAATTCCATAATCGGACATTGCCCACCACCGACTATTCTCAGACACAATGGAAACATGATCGCCGGGTTTTAATCCAAGATTTTTTAAGCCACCAGAAATTTTCTCCACATAACTCCTTACTTCACCGAAAGTCAATTCTTTCCAAACCCCTTCTTCCTTATAACCATATGCAGCTTTATCAGCATATTTGTTAGTAACGGAAATAAACATCTCAGAGATTGTGTCAAAGTTAATACTTGTCATAATATCCTCCTTATAATTGGTTGTGTTTTTTTCTTGATTTTAATCCACAAAGCAGTAATTTTATCCTGCTTTTTGCCGAGGTGGTGAAACTGGTAGACGCAGCGGACTCAAAATCCGCCGGACTTAGGTCCATGGGGGTTCGATTCCCCCCTTCGGCACTTACTTTCAATATCTTATTATTTATAAACATACACTACCAAGGCAACTTTACCGATAAAAAAGCAGCTTAAAGTTTTACATTAATTATCGTTTACTCCAAACTGCTTAAAATATATCTGAATTATTCAGACTCCATTTTACTTAAAAGCCTATTTGCTTTCCGTACCTCTTCCTCTGAATTTGGATAATTTAAAGCAACTTTCCGAGCTTCTTCGATTGCATTTTCTCTCTGATTCAACCTCATATAGCAATATCCAAGACGAAGTTGAGCATAAGCCTCTTTGTTTCTATCGCCAAGTCCAAATACTTTCTTATAGGCTAATAACGCATCATTGTACCTTCTCCGGAAAAAAAATGCTTCCCCAATCCACCACTGAGCGTTATCCGCCAAATAATTATTAGGATCAAAAGAGATAACCTCTTCATAGGTAGATATGGCTTCGTCATACTTTTTTTCTGAAAATAATCTACCGGCGTTTTCGTAAAGCCTTTCCTGTGGTGATTTAATCTTTTTTGGTTTATAAGCTTTTTCAACTGGTTCAGGTTTAATTTCCCTTTTTATAACTATCTTTTTAGTCGTAAGATAATCTGCCAGTGTCTTTCCTTCTGTATAATCATAAGCTAATTCTATTGAAACTCTACGGTTGAGCACCTCCCGTATTTTGCTAACACCTTCAACTAGCGGTTCTATTTTACCTACTCCCAGTAACTCAATTCTTTGCGCAATACTCTCTCTCTCCTCATCTGGGAAAAGCTTAAGCAATAATTTACCAATAGTTATGGTTCTTTTTTCTGCTAAAACCTTATTATATTCTATAGAACCATCACTATCTGTATGTCCGTATAATCTGACCTTTATATCTTTATCAGTCCTTAGAGCTTTAACCAGTTTGCTTAAGGTAATGAAATAGTTAGAATTAAAAGTCAAACTTGGCACTGCCCATTCTCCATAATCAAAGAAAATATCATCAAAAGTCAGCTTCTTCACTAATAAAGGTTGCTCTCTTTTAGTTAATTTCTTTTCTACCTCTTCTGCAACTTTTTCTTCTTTATATGTTATATCTTTTGCTGGAATTTGCTTTTCTAACTGTACCTTTTTAATAGGTTTTAAAACCGTCTTTACAGTATCAGAGACAGACTTAGTAATTTTTGGTTTTGGTGTTGTCTCTATTATTCTTATTGTTTTAGATAATTTTATAGGTGGACGACTTTTATCGTAAGTGATTGTTGCCATTATAGTTTTTGGTCCAGTTCCAAAATATTTTTTTACTATTCCTGGCTTTAGTGTATGAATATATTCTTTCTCGGTTATTTCATGTTTCTTAAGATTTATCCTCTTCCCATCTGGTTTTATCCAGGAGAAGGATACAAAAGCATTCTGGTTCCCTCCTATTACTAAATTAAGATTCTTTCCACTTGTAATTTCGTATTCTTTTGGTGGTTCCATTCTGAAAGTGAAGATTGGTTTTTTTACCTGTTTTTGCGGTTGGATCTCTTTTTTAATTACTACTTCAGGTTTTCTTTTAGTTATTTTCCTTCCAGCAAATTTTGCAGCAAGTGAGTCAGGAGAAATACTTTTAGGAGCCGTTACTTTCTTTACAGTTTTAGGTTGAGATACTTGTTCTGTTTCAGTTTTCTCAGAAACGCCCTCTTTACCTCCTCCACACGCAAAGAAAACGAATACAATACATATCAATAAATACTTATTCATTCCTTAACCCTCCAAATATTAAAAGCATCCGATACACGTACGTTTAAATATCGGATGCTTTTTAAAAATGTTTTTTGCTCCTTATCGGCGACTTTTCTTTTCTTTTTCCTCAACAGTTTCAACGGCTTTAATTCTCTTTTCCAGATCTCTCAAATCACGATTGGTTCTGCTTAAAGCCGTCTGCAAATCAGTTAAAGTCCTATTGGTTTGACGATGTAACTTGGTAAGTCTATTCGAAATCTGATCCTGTTCACTTTTCAAATTTTCGAGTTCAGTCTCAGTATTCATCTGAAACTCACTAAAGACTAATAAAACAGAATCAATTTGGGCTGCAAACATTTCGCTGGTATCATCCAATTTCTTGTCCAGGCTCTTTAAATCTCTTTGAAACTGCCGGATATGTTTCCCACGTCCTATAAATTGAAGTTCAAGATCATGAAGGTTATGATCAAACAAACTATTGGTTTCCACATGAACAGAGTCTTGTATGTTTAAAAAATCCATTCGGGCATTAACTTTGCCAACAATAAAAGCAAAGTATACGGCAACAAGAACGAGGAGTACAATTATAATTGTCTTAATCACTTCTTTCATTCATAACTCCCATAATTTCAATTTTATTAGTTATTTACTATAACTACTTTAGAAGATTCTGTTCCCATTCAGTCAATTTCTCTTGTTTACCAGCTTCGGAATCAGGTGATACTTTTGCTTCAGCTGGCTTTGATACTAATTGAGAAGAACTAATCTTACTCTCTTCTTTATTAACTTCACTGGTTTTGAGACCACTAATTAAAGATTTGACATCTTGATGGAATGTAGCAATGGTTTTTTCCATCCTTCTTAAAAGTTCTTCCATCAATTCTCTGCCGTAGAGATTGTTTATTCCTTGTAAAAGATCATCAAATTTTGCAGTAAGATAATTAGTACAGCTCTCTTCATTACCGAAATCAATAAATTCTTCGTTAGTCATACTTAAGAATTCCTTATAAAAATATCAACGTTGAATTTACAAATCTCATTTTAATTATCAATGTTTTTCTCTAATTGACTGTTTTTATAATAAAATTACCATTTCCCCTTCTTAAAATCTTCCCAACGATCAATATCCTTTATTATTTGCCGGCAAATACTTCTCAGATATGGATTTAGTTTTATTTCAACAGAAGGCTTGTCCTTTATCATCTTTTCAATCGCCTTTCTGAATTCAGCCAATTCAGTTCTGTCTACTTCAATGCTTAATCGTGTTAACATATTTACCTCACTTATAACTTTTAGAAATTAAAAACTTGTTTTTTTACTGCATAATAAAAATTGGAGCGCCGCATACACACTTTCCATTAACCAGTGAATTATGAACTACGGTAAACCATTGCCGCTCAATTAGAAGTCGTCTGCATTCAGGACAGTATGTATTCCCCTCAACAGTTGTCATTACATTTCCTTCGTATACATAGTGAATTCCTGCATCCAAAGCTAATTTTCTGGCTCTGTCAAGTGTAGATTTTGGGGTTCGTTTTCTATCCATCATCTTATAAGTAGGATGAAATGCCGAAAAATGGAGAGGCACATCAGAACCAAGATTCTTTAATACCCAATCTATGAGACTTTTTACCTCTTCTGAACTATCATTCAAATCAGGAATAATTAAAGTAGTTAATTCTATCCAGGTACCCGTTTTCTTAATTTCAATGATAGCATCAAGAATAGGCTGAAGATGAGCCTGGCAGTATTTGGAATAAAATTCCTCTGTAAACGCTTTTAAATCAATATTAGCCGCATCAATAAAAGGATAAATATCCTTAATTGCTTCTTTTGTTATATACCCGTTTGTCACCATTACTGTCTTTAATCCCGACTTATGAGCAAGTTTCGATATATCTATAACATATTCACCAAATATAGTCGGTTCATTATATGTAAATGCTATTCCTTTGCAATCACAATTTAATGCTGCTTTTACTATATCTTCAGGCGTAAAATGTCTAACAGATTTTTGATCAATACGGGCTTTTGAAATATCCCAGTTCTGGCAAAATCGACACCCTAAATTGCAACCTACAGTCCCCAATGAAAAAATCTCAGAACCCGGTAAAAAATGATATAACGGCTTCTTTTCAATAGGATCGGTATGAACTGCAATTGGACTGGAATACGCAAGAGATTGGAGAACTCCACTAATATTTTGCCTGACGAAACAGAACCCGTTCTGGCCATCTTTAAGTTTGCAATGCCTCGGGCAAAGTGTACATTCAATCTTTTTATCACCAATAGATTTCCACCATCTTGCCTCTTTCATACTGAAATCCTATTAATTACGTGCTTCGATTCTAAAAAAATGTTGTGTCTACCATAAAAAGCATATTGAAATCTCAAACCATTATAAAACTACTGGTCTTAAACTAAGAAAAAGTCTCTGTTATGTCAACTATTGTCTGGTAAGAATTCGCCCAAAAGGTATACATTAGAATTCAATACGAAATTATTTTATATCCTAACTACTATAAAAACAAACTTCTTATTTTAATAACTATATTCCGCGCCTTTTTAAAGCAATTAACAAAATTCTCATTATTCAATTGAAACTTTACTTGTATCCTAAAATCTTTTATTTTAATATTAGCGCCAAATGATAGTTAAAATCGTATAT
>JADHYC010000025.1 GCA_016782645.1 Fidelibacterota bacterium
TATTAAATTCCAGTTATGAAAAATTTATCTATACTAATTCTCACTATTTGCTTATTAATGCTTTCAGGATGTACACTAATCGCAATCCAGAGACAAATGTATGATTATTCTAAAATAGAAAAACCAAGCAGAGCTGCTCATAAAAGAGTTGAGAAATTCATCAATTCATGTATTTATAAAAAATATCCTATGGAAATTCCACCAAAAACCCGTATTGAAAAAGTAATTGTCGACAAAAAGTCAAAACATATAGACATCTATTTGAATCGTTTTTTCTCTTTTATACCTTTTCGCCAGGAAAATACCAGTCTGATTTATGATGTAATGAAAAAGAAGTTAGGTTGGCGATTCAGGAAATATTCCTTTAAAATTTATTCTCTTGACAAGCCGATTGAGGAACTAATTCCAAATTATTTTCGCCAAGATAAGGAAAAATATGATTGGACACGAATTCCAAAAGAAGATATACGTGCAGAACCTGTTGTAAGAAATATTAATAAACCCTGTCATTCCGAAAATGGATTATATAATCGAAATATTGCAATATGGCATAGCCACGGCTGGTATTATAATAACAAAAAAGATCGTTGGGAATGGCAGCGACCGAGACTTTTTCAAACTGTGGAAGACCTGTTACCAATGTCTTTCACAATTCAATATATTGTACCAATGTTAGAAAATGCGGGGGCAAATGTTTTTTTACCAAGGGAACGAGATATACAAACTAATGAAGTTGTGATTGATAACGATTCTCTCAATAGTAAAGATTCTTATATTGAAATATTTTCAGATAGTAATCATATATGGCAAACAGGGAAGAGTACAGGATTTGCACCTGCTAATCTACCTTATACAAGCGGTGTAAATCCCTTTAAGTCAGGGAGTTACCGCTTTGCAGAATCGGATACTATTAAATCTGCTTCGGTTGAATGGATTCCTGAAATCCCGAAAACCGGATATTATGCAGTTTATATTTCTTACTTCCATAACGAAAATAACGTTACTGATGCTCATTATACAATCTACCACACAGGCGGCAAAACAGAGTTTCAAGTTAATCAAAAAATTGGCGGTAATACCTGGATTTATTTAGGGAAATTCAAATTTAAAGCAGGTCAAAATCCGGAGATTGGAAAAGTCATGCTTAGTAACAAAAGTTCAGAATTAGGTAGAACTGTTACAGCTGACGCAGTTCGCTTTGGTGGGGGAATGGGAAATGTCGAAAGGAATGGAAGTACTAGCAGACGTCCAAAGTATGTAGAGGCTTCTCGATATTATTTGCAATATGCCGGAATGCCTGATACTCTGGTTTATAGTTTTAATAGTGATTCGAATGATTATAAAGATGACTACCAATGTCGGGGTGAATGGGTGAATTATCTAAGGGGAAAACCTTTTGGTCCAAATAAAGACCGAAATGTAAAAGGACTTGGGATTCCTATTGATTTATCGCTGGCTTTCCATACCGATGCTGGAATTAGCTTTAATGATACAACTATTGGGACACTCTCAATTTACAGCATTGAGGATTATGACTCTGCTTTAGTTTTTCCTGACAGCATGTCACGCTTTACCAATAGGGACTTTGCTGATATATTACAAACACAAATTGTAGAGGATATACGAGCTAAATATGATCCTATATGGAACCGTCGTCAACTTTATAACAGCCAATACAATGAAGCATATCGCCCAAATGTTCCATCTGCTCTAATAGAATTATTATCGCATCAAAATTATCTGGATATGAAATTTGCTCTTGACCCTTGTTTTCGATTTGATGTAAGCCGTGCATTTTATAAAGCAATACTGAAATTTATTTCTACGCAATATCAGTATGAATATATTGTTCAACCGCTTCCCATTTCACATTTTCATGCCACTTTTACCGGAGAAAGAAAGATAACTCTAAAATGGCAGCCGACCATAGATCCATTGGAAGAAACAGCAATTCATGAAAAATACATTGTCTATATGAGAAAAGATGACAATGGATTTAATAATGGTACTTTAGTTTACACTCCCCATATTACTCTTGTTAATTTAAAGTCGGGTGTTATTTATAGCTTCAAAATAACAGCTATAAATAAGGGAGGAGAGAGTTTTCCTTCGGAAATTCTTTCGGTTTGTTGGATTGATAATGATAAAGAACCGGTTTTAATTGTAAATGGTTTTGACCGGGTTTCAGCACCGGAAATAGTCGAATTGGATGGATTTACCGGATTTGCCAATTTTTGGGATCAGGGTGTTCCCGATAAGTATGATATTAATTATACGGGTTCGCAGGTAAACTATTTACCTACATCACGATTTTTATCAAATGATGCGCCGGGATGGGGAAGAAGCTATGCAGATTTTGAGACAAAAATAATTCCAGGTAACACTTTTGATTTTCCTTATCTACATGGAAAATCCATTCAGGCAGCAGGATACTCTTTTGTTTCAGTCAGTGATGAAGTAATCGTGGATAAACAGATTGATATAACTCAATATAAATACGTGGACCTAATTTTAGGTGAAGAAAAAGAGACAGTATCAATTAGAGATATATCTAACAAGAAATATAAAACATTTCCGAAAAAATTGCAGCGTGAAATTTGGCGTTATTGTGATCAAGGAGGAAATCTTTTCATATCAGGAGCATATATCGCTTCAGATCTTTTTATAAATGGAGATAGTAAAGATATTATATTTGCTGAAGACACATTAAAGTATAGATTGCAAACGGATCATGCTGTAAAAACAGGTGAATTTTTCTCAGATGATGCGGATTTTTTACTTTCAATTCAGTCCTTTGAATTTAATACTAATTATAATCCTGATATTTATACCGTTGAAGCGCCTGATGCGATTGAACCAGCGGATTCTTTAGCAAAAACAATTTTAAGATATTCTGAAAATCAATTCAGTGCCGCAGTTGCTTATAAAGATAATTATAATGTTATTGCTTTTGGATTTCCATTTGAGACGATTATTACACAGGAAAGTCGAGATATCATAATGAAGGCAGTTTTAGAATATTTTAAAGCTAGTAATTAGGAAACCACAGATTATAATAAGTATAACTTTTAACTTGATATAAGTCCAAACATCATTTTTAAGAAGGGTATAATCATTCTATTAAGGACTTGTGTTAAGTTGAATCATTATGTTTAAAAGATATCAGCCAATCTTAATACTAATACTTTTTAAATCTATTTGAATTAACCACCGATATTTTAATGCATCAAAGTCAGATAGTTTGTCATATCCATCAACAGGGCGGTTAAGATATAAGGGTAGATAGAAATTTAATGGACCAAATCTTAATCCTATCCCGAAGTCAAAATGCCCAGCAAACTTTTCAGATTCGTTTAAAACATCGCCAATGTCAAAAAATGCAAAGAGGTTTGAAAATCTGTACTTTACATTAAAACCTGCCGATTGGAAATTACCTGATAAACCGGGATAACCTTTAAGGTTTATTCCGTCTGAAATGTAGTAATAATTCATTGGTGTCGAATCGGTTTTTCCAGACCTATCTAATACAAATCGGTCTTCAAATGACGGATCAATTCCTCCGTTTGCATAGAAATATTCCTGTTTGGGAAGGTTCTTATATGCTTTTAAAAATGAACCGACAAATAATCGTAATTGTATGCGCTGTTTCCGGTTAAGTCTATAACTATAAGAAGACTCAAAAGTTACTTTAGCGTATTTTGATAAACCGTTTGTACCAGTAACATTCGAACCAATTTTTAACTTTGCCTCAGTATTGAATCGTGATAAAAACCAACGTTTGGAATAATTCCATGAAGTAATGACATTTGTAAAATTCCCAATATCCCAGTAGGTTGAATCGTAGAAATCATCATAGAAGATGTCAAGATATTCACCCTTAATATCAAAAGTGTGTTTGTGTGTTCCCCAGAATTTGGGATACTGTATTACTGAAGCAGAGATAGTATAAAGTCGTTTGCCTGTAGATTCCCCGGCTTTAAAGCCATACTTGAACTCAGTGCCAATTTTATCATAAATAGTATTACCATATCCAGTAGACCAAAGAGGATTTTTAGACTTCCAGGTATAAGATGAGGTAATAAAAAAGTTATGTTTCAGTGGTGTTATATTTCCCCGGAATAGAGCCATTCCTGCATGAAATCCATCCATATAATCAAATCCAATTAGAGGTGAATAAAAGACATGGAATTTGTCAGGTTTAGAAACGTTGACAAAAGGATCCAAATCGATTGGCAGTCGGTTTGAGTTATTGCTGAAATCTATATCAGTAGTAAGCAAATTGGGATCAAGGACAACGCGTGTTGGGCGGTAATCAGTCGTAATAGTATATTTTAATTCGTCATCATTTGGAAATATCCAGCGATTAACCAATTTTTTATTTTTATCAAATAGAGCAAGTTGAACTGGTACTTTTAAATCTCCGGAGTTCTCAACTTTTATATTCGTTTTCCACTTATCGTTATCAGGCTTTGTTGAAAAATCAGTAATCTTGTGGTCAACTTTCTTTATTGTTTTAAGAAAGTCGTGGAAAAACCAATCGAGGTTTTCACCCAGAGACTCTTCAAATGATAGTTCCATGTCAATAGGTTTGGGATGCTGGTATTTCCAATCGTTATAAAATTCTCTCATAGCACCGTCAAATTTTTCTCTTCCGATATAACTTTCAAGAAATCTTAATCCTAAAGCCGGCTTATAGTAAATACTAGCTGCATATTGTAAAAATGGATATTTTTCAGCAGAGAGATGAGAGGGGAGGTCTTGATTTTTATTGGTAGTGAGATCAAGGAGTATCCGACTCATATATAAGTGATTGAAATCCTTCAATAGAAAACGGAATTTTTTCGGGAGGATGTTCTGTTCGGTTTCGGGGATATATTTCTCTATGTAGCGATGTTCTGCCCAGGTATTAATCCCTTCATCCATCCAGCCATGTTCGCGTTCGTCAAAACCTAAGATCCCATAAAACCAGTTATGCCCTACTTCATGTGCAATAATCATTTCTATGATAAATATATTTTTAATTGGGACAATAAGGGTAAGCATAGGATACTCCATGCCACCTCCTGCCATTAATGTTGATTCAATTACCCAAACATTAGGGTAGGGATAGGGTCCAATAATAGAACCGTAGATTTCAAGAGTATTTTGTACGGTTTTAATTGTATGTATCCAGGGCTTATAATTTCTTGGTAAAAAGAGATTCCATATAGCTATAGAGTCTTGTTCATCAGGATATTTGTAAAATCCTTTCTGCACATAAAATTCTTTATCAGCAATCCATGCAAAATCGTGTACATCTTTTGCTACATATCTGAGAGTTTTGAAACTCTTTTTAATTTCTTTCTCCTTTTTTTTCTTCTTTTTTTCCTTTTTCACTGATTTTGTAATCTTTTTAAATTCTTTTTTCATTTCCTTTTTGGGGAGGTTCATCAAACGGTTGCCAATTTCAGCAAGAGAATCTATTTTTAATATTTCTGATTCCGGAGATATTAATTGTCCAGTAGCTCCAACAACATATTCGTCGGGAAGGGTAATTTCGACATCGAATGTTCCGAATTCATAATAAAACTCTCCCTGATCTAAGTAGGGATATGGGTGCCAGCCATTTTCGTCAAAAACAGCAACTTTAGGAAACCATTGGACCATCTCGTAGTGCTGATCAACATGACCGAATCTTGAGAATATTTTTGGAATTTTTACTGTCCAGGACATATATATTGATATTGAATCGCCTGGCAGGAGGGGATCTGTAAGATCTATATAACCCACATCGATAGAGTCAGGAGGTGAAGTGATATTTACCGTATCATCATTAACCGTTACAAATTCAAAATCTATATAGCCTCTGTCTTTTTCTTTACTAAAGTGAAATATAGTTGAAAAATTTCGTTTTCCCTGTTTAGCGAAAGCAGTAGTCTCATCTTTATAAGCATTAGGATAGAGGAGAAGCCAGATTCGACTCAGTGGGGTAGGGGAGTTGTTGTAATATTTTAGTGTCTCTTCTCCAGACAGAATATGCTTTTCATCGTCGAGTTTAACCTTAATTTTGAAATCAACAGAATTTTGCCAGTCGGAGCCGGCGAAAAGCATTATGGTTCCAAGTAAAAAAAGAATAAGAATCCGATGAATCTTCATTTCTACCTCATATATTTTTAAAAAATCTTAGTATTTCAGATTTTATTAAACTTTAAGATAGTAAAATTAGTTGTCAATATTTTTATTTGGCACAAATCCTCGAGAATTAAAGGCTTAACACAGTCTTTGAGATGAATTCGTCCTTTTAGTTAAAACGTTTGATATGAATTATGTCAAGTTTGTTTTTATCTATACTTCTATGTAGAATTTCTGCAAGAATTTATCCTACTACGGTTACTTTTGATGTCAATGCGAAAATATATCTTCATTGTGACAAGCTGTTAATTGATTCTTGAACTCTTTTCGGATATTTTAATGAATCCTTTTTCAATTTCTGTAAATTTACTTTTTTTATATCAATTGAATCTGGTAAAAAGTATATTTTACCAAATGATGAAATGTAAAGAGTATCAAGAAGGCTTTTTTCAGGTGAAGCGATAAAAAGTCCATTATCAAGTTTTTTATATCCATAGAATAGCGAACATTTCAGCTGATGATATTTGACGCTATAGTTTTCAATTTTTATCTTTTTTGTTTTATGTGTAGTTGCAAAATTAATTGTGTAAGGTATTTGAGAAATTATACCATATTTCGATAATGCAGATTCAAAGGATAGATAGGAAGGGAAGTAGAGTAAATTTGCAATTCTTTCAATTTCACCATATTTATCGGGAAGAATGTAAATTCCTGTAGTAAGTCTGATCAATCTGCCTTTTTTAACCAGACGATTTAGAATAACATAAATAGAATTTCTATCATATTTTCCTTTTCCAGCAAAATTATCACATTGTAAAGTTTTTTCAATATCGCTAATTGTATAGTAAAGTTTATCTAATCCTACAAGCTTATCTATAATATTCATTGATTATCCAATTTCGCTTATAATTTCATCAATTGATTTGTACCAATTTATAGGAAGATATTTTCTTAACACCTGTTTTATGATTATTGGGTCAATTTTAGATGAAATTGGACGAGGAATATCAATATCAAATTTCTGGCAAAGAAACCATATATCGAATAGGTCTCTTGGTTCTTTTCTTTCTTTTAATGCCGTCAATTTCTCGCTTATAATGAACTCAGGGGTAGCTACATTTAAAAGTACCTGAAAAGGAGAAATAGGACTTGAAAGTATTTTTAATGTAAATTGTTCTTGTAAAGTTTCTCTTTTTGATATTTCTATCTTTAATCGAAAATTTTGTGAAAGATATTCTTGCTCTATAATGAATTCACAAAGAATTGTATTTCGTTTTTCCCATTTATCATTAATCTTTATTCCCAATTTGTTTGAAATAATACTCATAGACCTGAAAAGTTGTTCAACGTCAATATTTTTCCGTAATGTAAAATCAAGGTCATCTGAAAAGCGGGGTGATTTATAGGCAAGTCTAAGAGCCGTACCACCTTTAAAAATAAGATATTGACTCCAAGGTTCTTTTGAAATTTCGTACAGCAACTGTATTTCATAATACTCTCTGACTATTCTCTCATAATCAATTCTTAATTCTTTTGAGAGTTTACGGACATCGTTTTCTGTAAGCATTTATTTATTCCTTATATCTTAACATAACTGTTAAGAATCTAAGAATAATTTTAAATTAACACAAGACCCTGTAACCGTTTTACCTAAAATAAAGATCAATTCCAGGGACTTGTATCAAGTTAATTGATATCATTTTTACTTTTAAAATATCCTTGTACTATTAAAACAAAAATTATAATGTTACCTTGTGTTTTTAAATGATTTTTAGTGTTATGTTAATTCACAGCGGTATTATGGAAAGATTTGTAATAAAAAAATTGAAAGATTGGAAAGATCAAAAACATCGAAAGCCACTAATTCTAAGGGGAACCCGGCAAGTAGGGAAAACATGGTCTATACTAAATTTAGGAAAAAATCATTTTAATGGTAATGTCCATGTCATTGATTTGGAAAAACATCCGGATTGGCATCGTGTTTTTGAGCCAAATCTTGATGTAAAAAGAATTTTATCGGAATTTGAGATTCTTCTGAATACAAAAATAGATCCTGAAAGAGATCTTCTCTTTTTTGATGAAATCCAAAGCTGTTCACGTGCTCTTATGGCTTTGCGCTATTTTTATGAAGAATTACCACAACTTCATATAATTGCAGCCGGATCATTGTTAGGATTTGCTTTTAAAGATATTTCATTTCCCGTTAGTAGAGCACAATTTCTAAATTTACATCCTATGAGTTTTGCTGAATTAGGCAAAGACAAATTAGTGGATATTATTTTATCTAAACCCATTAAACTATCAGAAATAATCCATAATATGTTGCTTGATGAACTTCGTAAATATTTTTTTATTGGAGGTATGCCCGAATGTGTTCAATACTTTGCGGAAACTAATAGCATACGTTCGGTTATGGAATTGCAATTAGATTTAATAAATACATTTCGTCAAGATTTTTCAAAATATACTCCATACTCAAATAAGCATTGTTTAAATCAAGTATTATCTTCTACTGTAAAAAATGTTGGAAAACAACTTAAGTATTCAAGACTTGCTGAAGATTTTACAAATCCAACCATAAAAAAGGCCTTTATATTACTATGTAAGGCTCAGATTATTCATAAAGTATCTTCTACGAATCCTGGAGGTTTGCCCTTAGGTGCTTCTGCTTCAGAACGTATATTTAAATCTATAATGGTTGATATAGGATTGATGCAGTCTATTTGTGGAATTCCTGTTGATATTGAATATAATAAATCAGATTTACTTTCAATTTATCAAGGTGCTTTAGCAGAGCAGTTTGTCGGACAAGAATTTATGGCTGCCGGTCATTCAGAATTATTTTATTGGTCTCGCAGAGCAAAAAGCAGTACTGCAGAGGTAGATTTCTTGATTGAAAGTAAAGGTAAAATAATTCCTGTTGAAGTGAAAAGTAGTGTGTCAGGCAGATTGAAAAGTATGCATATATTATTAAGAGAGTACCAGAACTGTCCGGTTGGATACGTCTTTTCCTGTGCACCTTATTCAAAACTCCCAGGTCAAAGACTAATATTTCTACCTTTGTATTATGCTTTCCAGAAGGGGATGGCTTAATAGCTGTATAGGTTTTATTTTTAGGTAGAATGATCGGTAGGAATTGTATCAAGTTAAAGAAATCTGGTATTGTAGGAAATGCTATGAAAAAAAGGGAGGTAATTCACTATAATATTTTCTTGATTTTCATGTTACAAACATGTATACTGCAAATGTGAAAATCCAATTTAAAATTGGCGAATAAACGGAAAATTTCCTATATATAGAAAATGGTAGAATACTTAATTTGAAAAACAGTGCTTACTGATAATTATTATAATAAAACAACATGATAAATCAGAACATAATAAATGATTTGAAGAATAAACCTGATTTAACACAGGAAAATCTTCAAATCATCGCCTGTGCCGGTTCTGGAAAAACTGATTTCATTTCTCACCGGATTGCCTATATTGTAGCAGAAGAAATAGCAGAACCTGAAAATATTGTAGCCTTTACATTTACGGAGAAGGCTGCTGAAGAATTAAAATTTAGAATACGAAGTAGGATTAGAGACTTAATAGGTCATCAACCGGATATTGGTGATATCTATGTCGGAACAATTCACAGTTTCTGTTATGAATTATTAAAAGAGTTCGTCCCTGAATATAGAGCCTTTGATGTACTGGATGAGGGCAAACGTTTTTCATTTTTAAGTTCGATTCGTAACGATCTTGGATTGCGTGATCTTGAAGATTTTTTGGTATCAATCGGAATGAGAAAACCTTATGGCACAACCAAGCAGGCTTGGATTATCAATACTTTTATTCGAGGTATTGATATTGTTCGGGAAGAAATGCTTAATTCCGAAGATGTATCAAATTCGGAAGCATTTGTAAACGCTTATAATTTGTATAACCAGAGACTAAACGAAAGACGGTTTTTGGATTTCAGCAGCATGATGGCTCTTGCAGTAGGATTTTTGGATAAGGATAAAAATATTCTTTCAGAAGTTCGAAAACGATTTACCTATATCACAGTTGATGAATACCAGGATGTAAACCTGATACAGGAAAGACTGGTAAACCTGATGGCAGGAAAGAAAAATAATATATGTGTGGTTGGTGACGACGACCAATCTATTTATCAATGGCGGGGTTCTACTGTAGATAATATTATCAACTTCAAGAAGCGGTATCCAAAAGTATTTACACACCATTTACATACCAACTTCCGTTCTGCAGATGGAATAATAAATCTTTCAAACGAAATGATTAAAAACAATGATCCAAACCGGCTAAAAAAATCAATGAAGTCTTCAAGTAAAAAATCACAGCATGGTGATATTTATAATATTGAATTTCAAGAGCAGGATGAAGAAATACAATTTATCATTGAGCGAATCCAAAAATTGATCGGCACTGAATGGACCAACAAAGATGGCTCAAAACGCGGTTTGGCATATTCCGACATTGCCATTTTATTCCGCTCAGTAAAATATGGAGCACGACCTTATTTGGATGCATTAGAAAAAGCTAAAATCCCCTATGCCGTTACTAATATCGGTGGTCTATTTGAAGCCTCAGAAGTGGATACTATCTTTAGCATTTTTTCTTATCTTGGCGATTTCGGGAAAATATGGGACTGGCAATCAGGAACCGGATTTGTGCCAGACGAGAATTCCATTTATTTATCCGCAAAATCAACTTTTTCATTATCAAATAAAAGAGCATTTAAAAAGCATTTTCAGGAATTGAAAGAATCCATTTCCGGGCGTATTTCCTTGCAAGGAACCTATGGTAAAATTCTGGCAATCCTTGGTGTTGGAATGTATGATATTCACGACGATAAAAACGAAGTGGCGCTATACAATCTGGGGAGGTTAAGCCAGGCAATTTCCGATTACGAAGGCACACGTACTTATTGTACCCCTCGTGATATTAAACGCTTCTGCTGGTTCATCAGAAACTATGCGCAGAACGCCTATGACGCGGGATCTGGAGATGACAGAACTCTTTCTATTAACGCTGTGCAGGTAATGACCCTTCACGGAACAAAGGGATTAGGATTCCCGGTGGTGTTTATGCCTTACAGCGTGGATAAACCTTTCCGGCAGACACATCCCGGTTTTTTAGATGCAAGCAAATTTAATTTTGTTCGTTATCAGGGAAGCGTTGAAGACGAGAGGCGTTTATTCTATGTAGGAGTGACCCGTGCAAAAAAATATCTCTATATTACGTCCTGCATAGATCCCGGCCCACATAAAAGGAAGAAAAAACCCAGCCAATTTTTGAAAGAATTAAACAAGAATTACTTTATAGATAAGCCAATAGAAGACCCCATAAAAAGGAAGAAACTAAAACCACAGCTATCAAACGAAGATTACCGCTTCCCCACCAATTATTCTGAAATGAGTGATTATTTGCGTTGTGAATACGATTACAAAATGCGCTACATTTATGGTTTTAATCCAATCCTTGTACAGGCTCTGGGATACGGGAAGCAAGTGCATAACATATTGAATATCTTACATAAAGTTGCCCAAGAAACAGGCAAAGTGCCCACCGATGAAGAAGCTGCTGAAATATTAAAAGAACAATTCTACCTCCGTTATGCGGCGGAAAGCCAGCAGGATACATTAAAGCGCAGCGCTATGCGAAGTGTATTGAGATATATTGGAATGTGGCGTGAAGATTTTACACTTTCCGTGAATACGGAGCGTAATTTTGAAATGGATATGGACAATGCGCTTATTTCCGGCAGTATTGACCTGATTAAAAGAGAAAATTCCGATGAAAGTATTCTGGAAGTGGTGGATTTTAAAACCGGCAACGAAAAACGAATGGATGACGAGCTTATCCTGCAGGTGCAACTTTATACTATTGCTGCCCGGGAAGCGCTCAACCTTCAAGTTAACAAAGCATACGTGCACTTTTTAGATGCTAAAAAACAGGCACGTATTGAAGTGTTGACCACTCCCAAGCAGTTGGAATTGGCGAGCAGAACCATATCGGATACAATAACAGGTATTACGACCAGGCGGTTCAGGCGGAATCCGAAAAATAATAAAGTATGTAGCAGATGCGATTGGAGTAAATTTTGCCCTCAGAAGCAATGAAAAAGAAACTGCACAGCGGTCATCATAAACGACTTAGGGAAAGGTTTACTAAATCAGGTCTTGGAGGTTTCCACGATTATGAAGTTTTAGAATTATTATTGACTTATGTATTCCCGAATAGGGATACAAAACCTATTGCCAAAGAACTATTGGATAAGTTTAAAACACTCACTGGAGTATTCAGTGCTGAAAAAGAGGAACTAGAAGAAATAAAGTGGATTGGTGAACGAACAGCTATATATTTAAAACTGATGAATGATACACTTGGTTTTGTGTTTGAAGAGCGAGCCCGAAATGAGGAAATCCAGTTCACCAAAACTGCACAATTGTTTGAATATTTTAAAGCCACAATAGGAAGCAAGAAAAATGAAGTGATGAGGGCTGTGTATCTGAATAGCCAGAACAAAATCATCCATGCGGAGAATCTAAGCGAAGGCACCGTGGTGGAAGCTGTCGCTTTCCCGCGAAAGATTGTGGAAGTTGCTTTGAAATACCACGCCATTAGTGTGATTATCGCTCATAACCATCCTGGCGGCGTATCGGAACCCTCTGATAATGATGATAAGATTACAGAACAGATTAAAAATGCGCTGGAAACAGTAGGAATAAGTTTGCAGGACCATTTGGTAATTACAGAGAATGATTATTTTAGTTATCGGCAAACCGGATATTTAGAATAGGAGACATCATGTCAGAAGAAAAATTTAAAGACCTGCCCACCGGACTTTACTGGAAAGGCAAAAAGACCGAAGTGGACCGGGTGGTTTTGCCCTTTCAGACCATTGAAACCATAAACGAAAGCCGGGCAACACGGGAGCGTGAGAAAGTTAAAGGAAAGGATTTATTTAAAAATGAAAATGGCGGCAACTGGCATAACCGCCTGATCTGGGGCGACAATAAATACATTATGGCGTCGCTCTTAGAAGAGTTTGCAGGAAAGATTGATCTCATCTATATCGACCCGCCCTTTGCCACCGGCGCAGATTTCAGTGTGAAGATGACATTGGGTGATGCTGAGTGGACGAAGGAACCATCGGCCATTGAAGATAAAGCATATCGAGATACGTGGGGGCAGGGGTTGGATAGTTATTTGCAGATGATGTATGAACGTTTGGTAATTATGAGGGAATTGTTATCAGAGAAGGGCGCTATATATGTTCATTTGGATTGGCACGTAGGACATTATGTGAAGGTATTTTTGGATGAAATCTTTGGTATTAAATACTTTAGAAACGAAATCATTTGGTGTTATACAGGTCCGTCGAACCAAAAAAGTGATTTTCCAGACAAACACGATGTAATTTATCGATATTCAAAAAGTGATAAACCCATTTTTAACATTGATGATATACGTATACCCTATGATGAAAAAACAATGGCAAATTACAAAAAGGGCTTAATGGGTTCAGGGACATTATACAGCGGTGAAATAAAATCTGATAAAGGGATATTAGATAAAAAAGGGAAAATTCCTGAAGATTGGTGGATCATGGCAGCATCCAGTAGATATCCAATAGATGGTGTCAAAAGAACAGGGTATGCAACCGAAAAACCTTGGCCTTTAATTGAAAGAATCATCAAAGCCTCCTCCAACGAAGGAGATTTAGTCGCCGACTTTTTCTGCGGTTCTGGCACCACCGGCGCTGTGGCGGAAAAGTTGGGCCGGCGGTGGGTCATGGCAGACCTGGGCAGGTATGCTATCCACACCACCCGCAAGCGTCTTTTGGGCATAGACAACTGCAAACCCTTTGTTGTTCAGAACCTGGGCAAATATGAAAGGCAATATTGGCAAGGTGTTACTTTTAAAAAGCGTAGTGATGAGCAGATGCCTATCTACGAATATATCCGGTTCATTCTCAAACTCTACAATGCCGAACCCCTGACAGGCATGTTGCACATTCACGGAAAGAAAGGAAAACATTTTGTTCATGTGGGGGCTGTGGTTGCACCGGTTACGCTTACTGAAATAAAAGAGGCAATGGATGAGGTAAAACAGGCCGGTCAGAAGGCGCTGGATATCCTGGGCTGGGAATGGGAGATGGGCTTGCATGATGTGGTGGAAAAAACCGCAAAAGAAAGCGGCATCCATCTTCGCCTGCTTTCCATTCCAAGAGATGTTATGGACACCAGAGCATCAGAAAAAGGAGATGTTACATTTTATGAGTTGGCCTATCTGGAAGTTGAAGTAACGCAAACAAAATCGCGCGCTTTCAAGGTAAAATTGAAAGACTTTGCCATTCCAAATCTTGATTTAATCCCGCAGGGGGTGCGGGATAAGATAAAGAAATGGTCGGATTATATTGACTATTGGTCTGTTGACTGGGACTGGCACGAGGACACCTTTCACAATATGTGGCAGTCCTACCGCACCCGCAAGGAGCGAAAATTAGAATTAACATCTGATGCGCATAAATATGAAAATAGCGGTAATCATAAACTCATGGTTAAAGTAATTGATATCTTTGGTAATGATACCACCCATGTCATTGAGGTAAAATCATAAATGGCACGCAAACGCAAAGCAAAACGAACTAAAAAGGAGGCCATTATCCACCTGGATCAACGGCTTCCCGAGGTGACTGGAAGAGATCCGTATTCCATTCCGGTGAAACATTTGTTACCTGATAAGAAAGGCGGGTACATCGAAAAGGATGAACGTCGTCCCAGTAAGACCCTGCTGGTAAATCAGATCCGCAAAGAGGTTGATAAATGGCGGGGAAACGGTTATGAACATCCGCGAGGGATTTCTGATACTTCCAGGCGGCTGATGGAATGGTGGTTTGATGAAACCCATTTCTTCCCAGATGGAGAATCCTTCAAATATTATTTCGCCCAGCGGGAAGCCATTGAGACCATCATTTACCTGTTTGAAGTCGCCAAGAAGCAGGAGGCAGCTGATCTCATTTTTAAATACATGGACCCAAAGGCGTATAAGGATGATTTATTCACTACCCGCAAAAAAATAGAAGAAACAACCCGTCAAAAACGAATGCTCAGCAGAGTTGTGCCTGAAACAGGGCTTATTGCCCATCAGGAAATTCCTGCGCCGGATCATTATCGTTATGCAATTAAGATGGCAACCGGTTCGGGCAAGACGCTGGTCATGGCAATGGTAGTTGTCTGGTCATATTTTCATAAAAAATTTGAAACGGATTCGAAGTTAAGTAAGTCGTTTCTGATTATTGCGCCAAATATCATCGTCTTTGAACACTTAAAGGATGATTTTGAAAGTGGTAGAGTCTTTCAAGATTGGGACTTAATCCCGAATGAGTGGAAACACGACTGGCAGATGACATATATCTTGCGAGGTGAAAGCAGGAAGACCTCTACAGAGGGTACGCTCTATCTTACAAATATTCATCAATTGTATGAACCAAGAAATAATAATTTTATAGATGATCCTGTAAATCGACTTCTTGGATTAAAACCAAAAGAAGCTACTGGCTCATGGGAAGAGGATTTGTTAGACAGGATTAAAGCTCATGACGATTTGCTTATAATTAATGATGAAGCACATCATGTTCATGATGAAGATCTGGAATGGATGCATGTTATTTTACGTTTGTATAATTACCTGAAAGAAAAGGGCAGCAAAGGATTATCTCTTCAATTAGATTTTACCGCCACACCTAAGGATCAAAATGGCACCTTTTTCCCTTGGATAATTTGTGATTATCCGTTAGCGCAAGCCATTGAAGATCGCATTGTCAAAGCGCCGTTGATTGTTCACCAGTCAGATAAAGCCGATCCTGAGAAATATGACAGTGCCTACGTTGCATACTCGGAATGGATCAGCATCGCCATTTCCCGCTGGAAAGATCATTATGATGCTTATGGGAAAGTCAGAAAGAAACCCGTTCTCTTCATCATGGCTGAAAATACTCGGGATGCTGATGATATTTATGAATCATTGAAATTGAAAGCAGAATTTAAAGGAGACGGTCGACTTCTTTTAATTCATACGGATAAAAAGGGTAAAATTCAGAAGCGAGACCTGGAAAAAGCCAGAGAAGCGGCGCGCTCAATTGACAAGCCAGCGAACAAAATAAGAGCCATAGTCAGTGTTATGATGTTGCGGGAAGGCTGGGATGTGCGTGGTGTGTCTATTATATTAGGTTTAAGACCATTTTCTGCAAAAGCTAATATTCTTCCGGAGCAGGCAGTTGGTCGCGGTCTTCGATTGATGAAAGAAATAGGTCCTGAATATATTCAGATCGTAGAGATAATTGGTACCCAAAAATTCGAAGAATTTATAAAGAAACTTGAAGTTGAAGGTGTAGGCGTTGGCTATACACGTCAAACTCCGGATTTGGGTCCATTCATTTTCCCCCACAAGATGAAATCAGAATATGATATTGAAATCCCGTTATTAACTCCATCTTACACTCGCCAAGTAAACGATCTGGATGCTTCTTTTATATATGATTTGCCTCCTAATCCAAGAGGATTGAAAGTAACTGAAGAAGTAATTAACAAGGTAGAATTGGTTGAAACTGTGACTCAAAAAACAGTTGCCCAGAAAAAGGTAACTATTGATGAAGCGGTGCCGGAGATCAATGAGATTATTTCCAATTTAACCAATCGTGTTTGTAAAGAAGCAAGGATAGATGGACACTTTGCTACTGTATATCCATTATTAAGTAGATATTTGAAACAAGTGTTTTTTGGTCAAGAAGTAGATTTAAACAATAATAAAATCAGAAGACTTTTAACAGACTCACGGAATACGGCAGAAATTATTAAAACTCTAGCAAAAGCGATCGGTGATAAATGTATTATAAAAATTACAGTAACAATGAAAAGCGAACCTTTACGATTATCAGAATTAGACGGCTTTTACTGGAAGCGGATGTGGGTTGAATTGGATAAAACCATTTTTAACATTACACCGTGCTTTAATGATTTTGAGAAACATTTTGCACAGTTTTTGGACCAGGCAAAGGATATTACCAAATTTGCAAAACTTGCAGAAACCTATACAAAGTTTTCAATTGAATATATCAATCATAAAGGCGCTATTGCATACTACTATCCTGATTTTATAGCAGAACAAGAAACAGAAAATTGCAAAACAATGTGGTTAATTGAAACAAAAGGTTGGGAACAGGCGGATGTCTCTCTAAAAGATGCCAGGGCTGAAAAATGGTGCGAAGATGCTACAAAATTAACTGGTATCGAGTGGTGTTATTTGAAAGTTCAATATAAGCCATATATGGGTATTACTAAAAATTTATCTTTGATTCCCTCTGGATTGTTTTCAAAGTTTTTGGAAATTCTTAAAAAGGTATTGATTGATAATCAAATTAAACTGAAGGTTTAACATTTTGTAATGAAAATTACTTAGTATTTGTCAGTAGGACTTATATCAAGTCAAATAAACAATACCTCCAGCATCTCTTTTTCAATAAGACTATTCGTTGCCAGAACCTGCTTTTCATAAATGGAAAAATCTCTCCCTGAAAAATCAGACATTTTTCCGCCAGCTTCGGTGACAATCAAAGCACCTGCAGCAACGTCCCAGGGATTCAAATCAAATTCCCAGAATCCCTCGAAGCGACCACATGCAACATAACACAAATCAATAGCAGCTGACCCTACACGGCGTATATCCTGACTCTTTTCAAAGAATGCTCTAAAAAGTTCAATATTTTTATAAAAGTACTCGTTTAATTCATAAGGAAAACCAGTTGATAGGAAGGAAGCTGACAGATTTTTTATCGAGGAAACATGAATTGGTTTTTTGTTCATATATGCACCTCGCTCTTTAATCGCTGAAAACAGTTCATTTCTTTCAGGGTCAAGTACGACACCCATTATAATTTCATCATTATATTCCAGTGCAATTGATACAGCGAAATAGGGAAACCCATGAATAAAATTAGTTGTGCCGTCGAGTGGATCAATAATCCATTTAAAAAGCGATTCATTATTTACAGGCGTCGTTTCCTCTGCTAGAATTTGGTGTTCCGGGAAATTTTCCTTGATCAGATCAGTGATAATTTTTTCTGAATTGCGATCTACTTGAGTAACCATATTTGCTCTGCCTTTGTAATCTATTTTCAGGGTAGTATTTAACTTTTCATGAATATATTTACCTGATGACTGTGCAGCGATAAGCGCAGTGTTAAAGAGTTTTTCTTTTATTGAATCAGTTAACATTTATTCTATAACTCTCTTTATTTTTTATTTATAAAATAAGCCGTAAAGAAGGCGAAGAAATTACATGAAAGACCTATAATAAGACCATCGATTCCGAATGGCTTCTTTAAAACGAAACTCCAAATAATTACACCTGCGATTCCTGCAATTGCGCCAATAAAGAACTGTTTCTTATTAGTATTTAAACCTAATATTGCTGACACTAATGGTACTAAAATAACTGGAGACCAAAAATTATACGAATAAAGCAAAATGTCTAAAATGCTTTTAATTTTAATTGCAAAAACTATAGCAAAAACACCTACAAATATTGTGATAATTCGTACTGCAAGTAGCTTCTGATTACTGCTCATTTCATGTTTCTTAAGCGGTGTTATAATATCATGGATAAATGCCACAGAAGCCGCATTTAAAAAGGAATCAGCTGAAGACATTACGATTGAAATCATACCCGCAATGACAATACCTTTTAACCCAACAGGTAAAACTTCATTTATAACAAATGGCATGGATAGATTAGGATTAAGGTCAGGTTTAAGTGATAACGCCACTATGCCTATTAAACCGGTGATTGCAAAGAAGGGAAAAGAAAAAATTCCACTCCATAAGGTACCTTTCACAGTATGTGTATAATCCTTTGCTAAAAAAAGTCTTTGTACATAAGGAGGTACTAAAGTTTCACCGAATAAAAAAGAAAGAAATAAAACAATAAATTGTAGTAATGTTTTTTGAGTTCCCAGAAATGTAAAATGTGTTGCTGGTACTGAAAGCCTAATTGTATTCCACCCACCGGCATGATGAATACCGAAGATCAAAGTTAAAGGAATACCAATAGCAAGAACAATAAATTGGACTATGTCAGTAAAAACGACGGCACGCATACCGCCAATTGTAGAGTAAATAATTACGATGCCACAGCCAATAAGAATCCCATATATTTGTGGAATTTTCAGAAAAATATTGAAAATATAACCGATGGCACCAACTTGTGCTCCAAGTATTCCTGCACAAAGGATTACCGAGAATATTCCGGTTAAAATCTTAGCTATTTTCCCGTAGTTTCTAGACATTATGTCGCCGACAGAAATAGCCTCAGGGTATTTATACATTTTAGGTGCAATGAATTGAGATACTAAAATTTCTTTGAAGCTAAAGCCCCAAAGTGCAAAAATGTTAACGATTCCGAAAAGGAAAACTTTCTCGGCATTACCCAATGAAAAGCCACCTCCGATAAAAGAGGCAGACAGAGTTGCGAAAATTATCCATGCACCGAAAGAACGACCTGCTACTGAAAACTGATTAATATTTTTAATTCCTTTTCCTGCAAAAATTCCCAATGCAAGGATTCCAATCAGATAAATAATGATTATAACTTGATCCATATATATTTTTCTTTTAATTAGGTGGAATTTTTATTCATCTTATTATTCGATAACATTCATCAATTAATTTTTCTTTTGGGAATATACTTTATAAAAAGCCTTTTAATCAAGTACTTGCTGAAATCTCAAAATGTAAAAGTTTTTATATATTGATTTTTAATTTTTGTACATTTTTATATCTATAACATGTTAAATTACTTAAAATTGAAGAGTAAGTATGATTAATAAAACTGATGAATACTGGATGACTTTTGCTTTAAAAGAAGCGGAAAAATCAATGGAAAAAGGGGAAATGCCCGTAGGTGCCATTATACTGCATAGTAATAAAATAGTAGGGAAGGGGTATAACCTTCGAGAAACCTTGAAGGATCCTACTGCTCACGCAGAAATATTAGCGATAACCTCTGCGGCTGCTTCATTAAATTCCTGGAGATTAGAAGATTGTACGTTGTATGTAACGCTTGAACCCTGTCCTATGTGTGCAGGCGCAATTCTTAATGCGCGTATTCCCAGAGTTGTTTTTGGTTCCTACGATAAAGCAGCTGGAATGTGTGGCTCGGTTGAAAATCTGTGTGACCAGAATCTTTTAAATCATAGAGCATTGGTAAAAGGCGGTGTGATGGAAGAGCAATGCAAATCCTTGATAGAGGCTTTTTTCCAATCGATGAGAAAAAGTAATAGCAACATTGAAAATACGTCATAAAGAGATGTATATTATAAAAGTTTTTTGGAGAGGTGGCAGAGTGGTTGAATGCGGCGGCCTCGAAAGTCGTTTTCCGGCAACCGCCGGGACGGGGGTTCAAATCCCTCCCTCTCCGCCACTCTACACTGCGTTACGAGTAGCAAGCTAATCTTCACTTCGTTATTTATTTATCGCCTGCCTGTCGTAACGATCTACCTGTCGTAGCGACAGTGTAGACAGGTAGTACAGACAGGTAATTTATGTAGATAGGCGAATGGCAGACAAATCTACTTCTTGCAATTTGTGCGTCGTAATGGAATAAAACTCACAGAAAGCGACAATTAACTATGTGGGTTGTGTATATTATTAAATCTGAGGAAGGATTAATTTATATAGGAATCACTAAAAATCTTGAAAAAAGACTTCAAGAACACAATTCTGGTCATAGTTATTATACTAAACGAGGTAGTAATTGGAAGATAATTTATACAGAAAGTTATGATAGCTCTAACGAAGTAAGAAAACGTGAAAAATATTTTAAGAATAATGCAAGTAAGGAGTGGTTAAGAAGAAGGGGAATATTATAGGCAGTTCGACTTGTCTTTCGTAACGTAGTGTAGAAAGATCCCTCCCTCTCCGCTACTCTACACTACGTTATGATGAACAAGCCAATTTTCGTCCTGAAATGCATCGGAATTACGAATGACATGCCAATCTACGCTTCGCTATTTATCTACTGCCTGCCTGTTGTAACGATCTACCTGTCGTAGCGACAGTGTAGACAGGCAGTACAAACAGGTAGTTTATGTAGCGACTGGTAAGCAAATTTACTCTTTTTCACGTCGTCTTGTTGCAAGAAGTATAATATCACGCAATTGCTCGATATTTTTTGCATGCAACCAGTCTTTGTCAAAATCCGCACCATGTGCTACTTGCGCAATTGCAGAAAGTGCACGCAGATGGAAGTTTCTTTCATCACGGGAGCCGACCAATACAAAAACAGCATAAACAGGCGGCATACTTTCAATAAAATTAATACCTGCTTCACATCTTGCAATAAGCAAATCGAATTTATTCTCCCCATCAATAGTTATATGTGGAATCGCTAATCCCGGTCGTATTGTTGTTGTTGACTCTTTCTCACGCTCAATAAAAGAATCAAACAATTCTCTGGGATCAATATCCAATCTATTTGCAATTTTGTCTGCAATAATTGTGAAAAAATCCTTAAGTGAAGTTTGTTTACCTATATCAATTATCTCACATTTTTTCACCAATTTATCAAACCTGTCCTCGATTATCTTATCACGCTCCCTTAAAATCTCGCCTAATTCTGCATGTAACGAATCACCGGCAATATCTTTAGCAGTAACACGCTCAACTATATGTATCAGAGCAGATTTTGATTTTGCCCTCCCACGAATATAAATTCTATGCCATAATAGGCATAAAATAACGAATCCTATCGTTGTAAAAAGTGCAACACTTCCCATTTTATAAATAAAAAAACCATAACTGATAATCCCAATTATTTGTATCCATGGATATAAGGGTGAAATAAAAGTAGGTTTATAATTTAAAATCTTACTTTCACGCATAATAACACAAGCAAGTAATACGAAAACAAACAATAAGATCTTCATAGTAGAGGCAACTTTTACAAGTTTTTCAAGGTCCAGAAAGAGAATAACCACTATCATAAAAATCCCGGTAAATATTATGGAATAGTGTGGGGTATTGAATCGCTTATTTACTTTTGCAAAAAATCCCGGTAAAAACTGATCTCTACTCATTGCCACAGGAAAGCGTGATGCAGATAAGATACCGGCATTGGCAGTAGAGATAAACGCAAATATGGCAGCAAATGCCATAATTACGCCGCCAATTGAGCCAAAAATTTTAGTTCCGCCAATTGATACAGGAATAAATGAACCCGCAAATTCGTGTCTATCAAGCAAACCGACTGTAATAAAAATTGTCGATCCATAAAGAGCCAGTACAACACAAAATGCTAATATCATCCCAAATGGTATATTCCTGGTTGGATTCTTGACTTCTTCAGCAATACTTGAAATCTTCGTCAGTCCTCCAAATGATATAAAAACCATACCAACTGCGGCAAATACTGCACTTCGATCAGATATCATAAATGGGATATAACGGTGAACATTGAGCGACATCACTCCTCGAAAAATATACAATAGCAGCAAAGCGATAAGAATGAATACAAGGAAAACCTGAACTTTACCTGTGATTTTAACACTTACCACATTAAGAATTGTAAAAAACACACAGAGCCCAACAGCAATGAGTTTTATCTGCATCTCAGTAATACCTGGGTTAATCAAGGTTATAAATATACTAATACCAACTAAAGCAAATGCACTTTTTAAACTGAGTGAAAACCAGCTTGCGAATCCACCTATAGTACCCGCAACTGAACCCATACTACGTTCAATAAAAAAGTAACTCCCTCCTGCTTTAGGCATTGCGGTAGTCAGTTCCGCTTTAGAAAACAGGGCAGGAAGAATAAATATCCCTGCCAGAATATAGACCAGGATAACCGCAGGACCGACTTTGGCATAGATTATTCCTGGTAAGACAAACAAACCGGAACTGATCATTGCCCCAGCAGCAATACAGAAAACATCTGTACAACTCAGCTGGCGGATTAATTTCTCAGGGTGATTACCATGCATAGTCTATCTATCTAATAATACTATCTTCTAATTTCCATTTCCACCTCCATCTATAAAAATATAAACTCGATTCATATATCAAACAACCTTTTCAACGATTTTAAATCGTTTAAATTTTTACGATTGGATATTGATTAAGAAATACGATTTACTTTTATAAAGTAATGGTTATAATCATTTTGAAATATTAAATATTTAATATGAAATACAAATGTGTTTTAACTACAACTAAGAAGAATACCAATTCGATATAAAGTAAATTTGACACTTTAAAAGATGATATTTATACCTAATAGGAACTTTAATATTCAGTTTTATAAGAGATTTTGAATTTTCTTCGTCATTTTACTCACCTTCTATAATTCGTTAATATTTATAAACTCAGCGATTCCTGCTTTTCAATTCTTGCATGTTTTTACACCTCTTTCTTGTACGAGTAAGCTTCTACTATAACTGGTTATATTTTTCAAATTGGTAAAAGATTATTGTGATTGTAGAAGTCATTTCCCAAATATATCAAGATGAGGGTTTTCTTACTGAGTCTCAACTTCGGCACAAATAACTTGAATGTTCATAAACTAAATAATGGAGTAAATATCAGGTTGATTTCTTTTGGGAGATATTTTCAGAAGAACTTTTGTAACTCGCTAAATGTTATTAAATTTCCAATGCAAGAAGAATTAAGATTGTATAAATGCGAAACAGATGATAAATCAAGCAATAGAACAAACCAAGCTCAATGAAGAATTGGTTCACTAATTTCCTTTATGTTTCAATTTTTTGCAAAATTCACTATCTTTAAATGAGAATGTAATTGTGAAGAAAATATGAAGTTTTGTGATCTTAGTTGTGAATATGCTCGATTTCCGGACAAACTTTCCGACGGCTCATATACTTGCAGGACTTTTATTGCTCTATATTGCGAAAAATTGGGGAGATTAGTAAATAAGAATGGAGTATGTCAGGCAGAATTGGAGGATGTGGAAAAAGAAGAAGTTGAATAATACCTTTTATTTAAGCATCTTTTTTCTCAAGTAGTATAGACTTTTGCTATTAAATTTATGTATTGTTTGGTTTCTAAATAAAGTAGAAGGAGAAGCACAATGAAAAAAGTTTTAACTGTTTTGGTAGTGATATTAATGGTCTCTACTTTGTTCGGACAAACCGACAAAGTAAAGTATATCAAAAGGTACTATGATCCTGTTCTTAAAGAAATGAGAGAACAAGCAGATCATGAAAAAGCAATCGAAGATTCTATTACTGTGGAAATTCGAAAACGTCAGAAAGAACGAAAAGATAAAGAGAGAGAAGAAAAGAAATCTCTTCGTTTCGAATTTAAAGGTATAAAAAAGCCAAAATCCCCTGATGTTTTTGAAAAAGCATTTCACTTCCCACCTGTTCCTCAATATCGAACCGGTACATGCTGGTGTTTTTGCACAACATCTTTCATAGAGTCTGAAATTTATCGACTAACTGAGGAAAAGATAAAACTTTCGGAAATGCATACAGTGTATTACGAATATATAGAAAAAGTTCGTCGCTATGTCAATGAAAGAGGTGATTCTGAATTTGGGCAAGGTTCCGAGTCTAATGCAGTCTTCCGGATTATTAAAGAACACGGTATGGTACCTATTGATGTTTACCCAGGACTTATCAACAATGATAAACATGAGCATTCTCATATGTTCGATGAAATAAATAATTATCTGAAATATATAAACGAACATAATTACTGGGATGAAAATGAGATTATCTCCACAGTCAAAATTATATTAAACAAGTATTTAGGTGTTCCCCCCGAATCATTTAAATACAAAGGCAAAAAAACGACTCCTCTGAATTTTATGAATAAAGTGCTGAAAATAAACCTGGATGACTATATTGATGTAATGTCAACTTCATCGATTCCATTTTATACTAAAGGCGAATTTAAGGTACCTGATAACTGGTGGCATGATGAAAATTACTACAATGTTCCTTTGGATGTGTGGTACAAAATAATTAAAGACGCTGTTAAAAGGGGCTATACCGTTGCAATCGGTGGAGATGTAAGTGAACCGGGATATAATGGATTTGAGGACGCAGCATTTGTACCTGATTTTGACATACCACAACAATATATTAATCAGGATTCAAGAGAATTCAGATTTTACAACCACTCCACAGCTGATGATCACGGTATTCATATTGTAGGATATATAACAATAGGAAAAGGTAATAAAAAACGTGATTGGTTTTTGATTAAGGATTCTGCGAGAAGTTCACGTCATGGAAAGTATAAAGGCTACTATTTCTATCGTGATGACTATATAAAACTTAAAATGCTAACATTTACCGTTCATAAAGATATGATGAAGAAAATACTGAAAAAATTTGGTTAGAATTTCATTATAGTTATAGTTCCTTAAGCGGATTTATTACAATATGAATCTGACAAACGGAGGATAGCTCTCAACCATAAATATCCAATTATACAACCTATGACATAATAAAAGAAATCCCACCATATGAAGTCGGTTCCTATTAAAGTTCTACCAATGAAAGATCTTCGAATCCATTCAAGAAAGGCTGGATGCCATAGTTGAAGAGTTTTTAAAAAGGACGTTGCAATAAAAACGACAATTGCGATTTTTAGTGGGGGGGTGGTGGGAGTAAATAAAAATATCACCAGACACCAGAAGATTTCATAAAGTATCGCTCCACCATAATTATGAAACCAAATTTCTCCTGGTCCAGTATAGAATTTAGTGACAAAACCAAGAGGAGTTACAATTAATAAAGAAATAATTATCCACATACGATAAATAAAAAAGTCATTTTTCATGTATTTAAAACTTATGAAATATTTCATATTATTCAACTACTATATACTCAACAAGAATAAAGAATCGATATTTAAAATTATTGCATAAACTTTATAAACTGGTTAAATTTTATTTGGTTTTTTATGATATGCGAGAGTAGCTCAGTTGGTAGAGCCCCACGTTGCCAACGTGGTTGTCGCGGGTTCGAGTCCCGTCTCTCGCTCTAAACTTATAATTGATTACATAGAATCTATATATAAAAACTTCGTTTTATTGGCTTATTCTTTTAATATTACTTGAGTATGATGTTAAAAAATGCGATTCGATATATCTTACAAAATGTACAAAAAGTTATCTCCGTTGATAAATAAGAAAAATTCACCTAACTTTCTCCAGTTTTATTATGAATACAAAAAAAATTAAATATTGTGTAATTATTCCGGCATTTCAGGCTGCTGAAAGTTTACCAACTCTTATTAATCAGATTCAATTAATTCCAATATCAATAAAAATAATAGTAGTAAATGACGGTTCAACTGATAACACATTAGATGTTTTAGGAAAATTCAGCGATATTATAGTTGTCAACCACCAAATAAATTTAGGAAAGGGAGTAGCTATAAAATCAGGTATTAAAAAAGCCAAAGGACTGGGATTTCAATATGCAATTTGTATCGATTCCGATCTTCAGCATTCTCCTGAGTCAATTCCCGATTTTATAAAAACACAATCTGAGGCAGATGTATCACTGGTTCTTGGAGTTCGGCAATTTTCTCGGGAAATAATGCCCTTTCATAGAATTCTGTCTAATACTATAACGTCATTTGTTGTTTCTATACGTATAGGGAAGAGAGTTCATGATAGCCAATGTGGATACCGTCTCATTCATATTTCAGATATTGATATTGACCAATTCAATGAAAATGGTTTCCAATTTGAGACGGAACTATTACTAAAAATGATCCCGGCTGGGGTAACTTTCAAAGAAATACTTATCTATACGATTTATAATAAATCAAAAAGCTCTATAAATAATGTAAAAGATACACTGAAATTTATTAATTTATTTCTGCGTAGTTATTTATGGAGCTGAAGTACATATCTTTAATTTAAGAGTATAAATACAGGAGAATTTATTAAATGGCTGAAATTTTACAAATCATAATGATTACTTTTCTACCGTTACTAGAATTAAGAGCATCAATACCTTTTGGTATTTTCGGTACAGATTTAAATTGGAAAGTGGTTTTTATCATTTGTATTATTTCAAATATTGTTATTGGGATGCTAATTTTTATACTACTTGATTGGTTAATAAAATTGCTGACGATAATAAAACCGGTAGAAATTGTTTGGAATAAATATGTTGAAAAGACACGAAGGAAAATACATAGAGGAGTTGAAAAATATGGAGAATGGGCAGTGATTTTGTTTATCGGTATTCCACTACCAGGTTCAGGTGTTTACTCCGGAGCATTAGCCTCTTTCATCATAGGGCTTAATTTTAAAAAATTTATTATTGCGGATATAATTGGCGTATTAATAGCAGGTGTTTTAGTTACAATAGCAAGTCTCACAGGATCGGAAATATTTAGTATCTTCATCAAGATAATGTAAATTTTTATGAACAAATATTTTTTATTGAATAAACTCGATGTTAACTATAAATTCCGGTAGCTTTTTAAAATAATAATCATAGAGTGTAGCCCCGATTTTATCGGGATCGCAGGTCCATTGTTAATACGATTGAAAAAAAAAGTTCTTTAAGAAATTTACGGGGTGTAGCGCAGTCTGGTTAGCGCGCTGCGTTCGGGACGCAGAGGTCGGGAGTTCAAATCTCCCCACCCCGACAAAAAAGAACAAGTTTGATTAATTAGTAAGGGAGAAATAGAAGAAGAATTAATGGACTTAAAAAAAGAACTTGAAGATTTCAGAAAAGAAAAAGAGAGTGTAAGAGCAGTTATTGGGCAAATCGTGCAAAAAACCCTTTAAATGTCTGCTATTTAATGAAGTAAACTAAGTACGTAGTAAAATATACCAAATTGAGCGTATAAATGAAATAGTTCGGTTACTTTAAGTTAGCCGACATGTCTGCTCGCTTACATAGGATAGCAGCAAAAAGAAGGAGGTTCTGCAATGATTGTTTCTTTAAGGTGTGAGAATTTTAGGTGCTTTCGTGACACAGGTATGATAGAATTGGCTCCTATTACACTACTAGTCGGTGAAAACAATTCTGGTAAATCATCAATACTCCAAGCGCTCCATATCCCTGCACTCACGCTTCAAAGTGAAGATCCAGGTGTTTGCCTCAAGCTTCTCCATCAAGATTACGACTACGGGTCTTTCAAAGACCTCGTCTTCCAACATGATGAGAGCAAGGTTGTGACACTGAGTTTCGGAGCAATGGTTGACGTCAATATAATGCGCGGTAAGAAGTTAAGCTCGGATACGATGCAAGTTACTCTACGGCTTACTTATGGTTATTTGCCGAAGCGCAAGGAAATCTATCTTGATCAGCTTGTTATAGAAGATTCGAAGGGAGAAAGGTTGAACATCCGTCAAGATAAGTATAGCAACTCAAAGAAGATTTTAATGCGCGAATACAAAGACGAATCAGCATATCTCGCACGGTTAATTGAACGCAGAGGTTTTCTCTTCCAGCCGCGTCTTGACCTATTTAGTACATTCAATCGCCTGAAACGTAAATTTGGTGAGAAATCAGCCGGTAAGCTGGTTAATGACATCTTCTTAGATATCCAACTCATTGGTGGATTTACCTCTATCCTTCGCAAAATTCATCTTCTTGACCCACTAAGGGTCCCCCCAAGTCGAACCTACTTGTATTCGGGGGAGATGGCGGATAGAGTTGGCCCAAAAGGCGAGTTAGCTTTGCAGAATTACTCTGCCCTGTTAAAGAGAGGTAAGAAAGAAGACATAGAAAAAGTTAAGTCTATTAACAATGCATTGTACCAATTGGGATTTATCAAGAAGCTCGATGTGCAGAAAATAGGAACAAGACATTACGAGTTCTGGACTCAACATAAGGAAAGTTCATTTAGTGCAAACTTGTCTGACACGGGTTTCGGTATATCGCAGGTCATACCCGTTATAATTTCGCTCTACACATCATCTACGGGCTCTACGCTTCTCTATGAACAACCGGAAATACATCTACATCCAGCAGCGCAGGCTGAGCTAGGCTCAGTATTCGTAAAAGCATACTCACCTAAGAAGCGAATCGTAATTGAGACGCACAGCGAGAGTTTGATTTTAAGGATTCAAACAGAGGTTGCAAAAGGAACTCTAAAGCAGGAAGATGTAAGAATCTACTATATCCAACCTAATAGTTTAGGTCATCAAGTAGTTCCGATTCCTTTAAACGAAAAGGGAGAATTTCTTGCTGAGTGGCCAAAAGGTTTCTTTGAAGAGAACTACCAAGAGAGCTTAAAACTGTCAAAAGCTCGTCATTGAGGTTAGACATGGCTGTAGCTGGCACGGATAAAACGCTTACGGTTGATGCAAATGTTGTTCAGTATTCTTTTCTCTTCATAAATCAACATTCACTTCCACAAGGCCTAACAGTTCGAAGGATCAAAGATTTTTGCCATTCTGTCTTGAACAAATATCCCCTTGCTATCAATAAGTTCATCAGAATTGAGTATGAACAGCTTGTAGGTTTGGAGCCCACAAAGAATTGGCTAACGAAGCGACTTCAGAAGGGCTTGGCAATTGATGTGGATTGCTTGCCTCTGCCAAATGAAATCAAGAATTGCCTTCGGGACGACTATGGGTTTGATTGTCGATCTAGGGATGCGAGATACTTACAAACCTGTCTAAATACGGTCTTCAAGCACCTAGTTACAGAAAACATAAAGCATTTCGGACGGCCGCATCGTGCAAAAGGACGGCGACCAATGTGTACCTTTCTGCAACATAAACTATGCATCTCAATATATACAATTGACGAATGCTGTAGGATACTTTTGGATGGGTAGGACGGTGAGCGAATAGACACTTCAGCTAACACGGGCTTTGCGACTTACTGTGTTCGTCCAAATGCTTCGCACTTCGCAAAGCCCGAGGATGTTATGCGTCTTCCGTGAGGTATTCGTAAAATGACTTATAATAATTGGCATCAGCAACTGAAAAGGTATGTATAATAATCAAGATAAGAAATTAATCCGTCAACTTGGTGGCATCGATGTATTTGCATTGCCGTTGGTGCAATAATCTGTACTGGTTTGTTTATTCTTCCTGCTTTGGCATACGCTAAAGTCAGACCAGCGGTAATTTTAGTCTATATTCTGGCGGGGTATATTAGTATTGCCTGCATTGTTTGCTAAGGCTGAACTTGCCACCGCTCTGCCCAAAGCTGGTGGCAGTTACTTCTTCATCGAGCGAAGTATGGGCTCGGAAATCGGGTACAATAGGTGGGTTTGCCAGTTGGTAATTACTTTTTCAGGAGACCCTAAATATAAGTATTTGGAAAAATATTAGGAGAGATAATTATGGATAAGGAAAAAAGAATAGAAGAGGAATTAATAGACTTAAAAAAGGAACTGGAGGATTTTAAAAAAGAAAAAGAGCGCGTACGAGCTATCGTAGGTCAAATAGGTGGGGTGCCATCTTTTAACTCAAAGATTGCTAACGTTTTATTATTCTTGTTTTATCTTGTCTTGTAATTTCACCTTTTATAGAAGGCACATTAAGATTTATTATTATAGACATGGCAATTGGAATTTTATCACTTAAAATAATATATATCATACGCAATTTAACAAGAAAAAATCATTTTATGTTATGGATTTTGTCTTCATTAGAATGGCAGCTTAATGACCTCAGAAAAGAAATAAAGAACCTATTAAAAGAAAATTTAAATTGATAAATCCTTTTAACAATACTTAACCTTCTGATCAATAATCAGATGTTATATCCAAGTAGAAAAAGGAAGATTAATAAAACCAGTTTCAGCCTGAGTATAGCGAGGTCTAAATGGGTTTTAATTAAAACTGTGGTAAATTATATCAGGGAGGATTCACTCGTATAGTGAATGGAATAAGTGCTTACACATTGTAACATAGATATTCAAATATGTGTCATTCTACAAAGTGAAAAAGTGCTTGCACATTGTAACATAGATATTCTAATACGTATCATTATACAAAGTGAATAAGTGCTTGCACATCGTAGCGAAGCGTAGATGTGTACGCCCAGGAGGATTCGAACCCCCAACCTTCTGGTCCGTAGCCAGACGCTCTATCCAATTGAGCCATGGGCGCATTTTTTCCTTTAAAAAGCGACATAATTTATATCCAATTCCATTTTTTATCAAATAAAATATGTTGCTAAATGTACTGATAAAATTTATTTTAGTAAAAAATCAGATATATCGAAGGAGAGAAAATGAAAATAGAAAGCTATAAATTTGGAGAGATGATTGTTGATGGTATTAAATATCGAAAAGACCTCATAATTTTTCCCGATTATATAATGGATAACTGGTGGAGAAAATCGGGTCATAATCTCATTAAAGAAGATATCCTAGAGATAATTGATGCTAAACCGGAGTATTTATTTATTGGAACCGGTAAATTTGGCTTAGTGAAAGTAAGCAAAGAAATCATTAGTTATCTGGAAAATCTTGGAATAACAGTATTTATTGGGAAAACAGACGACGCTGTGGAAGCCTTTAATAATGAGACAAATTCTAATAAAATTAGCGCTTTTCATTTGACCTGCTGAATTGGAATTTTCTCAATTTTGGAAGTATAACACTGGATTAGATTTTAACTTGATAAAAGTTATTAATATAATAAATTTATTCAGGAGAATATTTAATGGATAGTGGTGAATTATATAGTTTATTGTAGGTTGACAAGCCCTGTTTTAATATATCATTCACCTGATATCAATCACTTCTGTTTGAAACAAATTAAAATATAGACCTGTAATTAAGAAGAACCCAAACTAAGGAGAATTAAATGTCTATCGTTCTTGACGGATCTGGACTGACAATTGAAAAACTTGTACGAATTGCCCGGCATGGTGAAAGGGTAGAACTTCATCCCGATGCATTGGAAAGGATTAATGTGTGTCGTCGTATGCTGGAGGAAAAGATCAATGCTTGTGAAATTATGTATGGTGTAAACACCGGTATCGGCGAATTCTCAGAAGTGGTTTTAACTGATGAGCAAGTACAGCAATTCCAGAGGTATTTGATATATAACCATGCTGCTGGAATCGGAGAACCGGCACCTATTGAGTACGTCCGAGGTGCTATCGCTGGCAGGATCAACGTACATGCTCATGGAAAATCCGGCTGTCGCCCTGAAATCACCATGACTCTAGTTGATATGCTGAATAAGGGAGTTACACCAGTTGTCTGCCAGAAAGGTTCTGTAGGTGCATCAGGGGATCTGGCACCAATGTCCCAGATTGCTCTATTGTTAATGGGTGAGGGTGAAGCTTACTACAATGATAAACGCCTGCCTGGCAAGGAAGCTATGGAAA
>JADHYC010000026.1 GCA_016782645.1 Fidelibacterota bacterium
TCCGGTATTACGGGCTGCCGCGAGACCACAATTCTCTGAGTGGCGAATGACTTTAAATCTTTCAGATAGTGTAAATGACCTAAGAAATGTTATAGTTTTATCAGTAGAACCGTCATTGATAACAATAATTTCTACCTTCCTAGTGGGATAGTTCTGTTTCAATATTGATTTTAAGCAGGTTGGGAGTGTTTTAGCAGCATTAAATGCTGGTACTATTACTGATACATTGGGGTTAGTGATGCTCATATTTTATTCATTAAAGTATTATTTGCTTCATTATGAGTTTTCATTACCTCTTATATATTTCAATTATAAGAACATTTTTTTGCAACTATGATATTGTTATGGTAAAAGTCGAAATTTTTCGGAAAAACTTTTGATAACAGAATGCCAATTAATGTAGTGGGGAAAATAAATAAGGGTATCATTAGAGCTTTTAGATACTTATTAGTTGGGAACACAGTCTTAAACAAGCAGACATTTAACATTTGAAAAACGGTTTCGATGTAATTGGAGCTTTTTTCAATATTAATAATTTTTAAACTATGATTTTTCAACAAGTGCTTTATCCCGAAGGAGGTATATCTTCCGAAATCATAAGGGATTTCATGCTCTTCCCAAACAAATGGTGTTGAGATAAGTATATAAGCATTTTTTTTCATAACTCTATATAATTCAGATAATACTTCATCGATGTTAAAAATGTGTTCGAATACTTCTATGCATAAAACGCTGTCAAAGCATTCATCCTTAAATGGGAATACTTTACCTGAATAAAATATATCTATGGGTTCGTCACTATGATCGTGACCACCTTGCTGAATATCTAAACCAATATGTCTTTTTACGTTAAAAATGTCTCCGTATGATTTATTTCCACAGCCAAAATCTAACATAATTCCATTCATGTAATGCGAATTTTTTTTCAAACCTTTTATTAATCCCTTTTTTACAAAATAATATGGATTTATAAAGAGTGATAAAATGGAAGGATTTAATTTTTCACATCTGTAAATACTTATTAATTTTTTAATCATGCTTTATATTTTTCGTTTATGTTCTTGTTATTATTGGCAAATAATATTCTCTAATTGATTTATAATGTTTTCCCAAGAGTACGTTTTGACAAAAGAAATTCCGTTTTCTATAAGTTTTTGTCTGAGTTCTAGATCTCTCAATATTAATAATACATTATTAGAAAGTGATTCAATATCTCCGATTGGAGAGAGTAATGTATTGTGTTTGTGCATTAAATATTCTTTTACCCCTCTGTTTCCAGCCGCTACTACAGCACATCCACAAGCCATTGCTTCCATAACAGGAAGCCCCCAGCCTTCCCAGTGACTGGTGTGGAGAAATATTTTCGAGGAGTTATATAAATTAAGTAATTCTTCGACGGATGGTCTTATAACAACTTTTATCCAACTTGGAATTTTATGAATGGGTTTTCTGGGAGCAATTAGTATGGCTTTTAGATTTGGAATGGACATTTTAACAGATTTAATAACTTTTAGTCCATCTTTAGCACCTTTAATCTTGTGATGATGATAAAGCATCATTATGTGGTAAGGGCGTTTTCCTTTAGGGCTAATTATAAAGAATTCATCTATGTTTATTGCATTACCAAGAGGACCATATCCGGATTCGCCTAATTTTTTTAGTTCATCTATTATCCATTGAGAAATAGCAATCTTTTGCATCGTTAGATGATAAGTTTTTAGGATTTTCTTTCTGTTTCTGAAATATGTTTCAAAACTTTGAAGCAAGTAAAATTTTTTACCATGAATTTCAGGAAGTTCACTAACTCTTTCTGCTGTTTGCCAGCCAACCGCAATAATTGCATCTCCCTCAGGAATATATTTTGAAATGATTTTTTTAACTACTAAAACGTTAACGCTTGGATTAGGATTGTAATAGAGTTCATTATTGACTTTTGTTAATTTGTCATAAGTATTTCTGAATATTTTTTTTAAAGAGATTGAAAAGTGATTTATATCTAATTCAATTGGATAAATTAGTGTGACAACATGTCCTCTATCTACAAGTCGATTGGCATATTCGTGAACGATTTTTACGCCGCCCATTGGGATTTTTATAAAACCGGGTAGTATGAAAGTGATTCTCATAATTTTATATTTACTATCATCAATAATCAATCCATCTACATTACACTACAATGGACAAGTAGTCAATAATCAATCCTAATGTCGATTCATAGTATTTATATAATTCCTTTATCACATTTCTGTAATCGTGATATTTTTCCACCCATATACGGCTTTCTATGCTTTTATTATGAATCAGATTGGGGTTTTCAATAAGCGCAATCAATTTTCCTTTCAAATTCGAGGTTTTGGCATTGACAAATGGATTGTCGGGAATAAAATTTTCATAAGTTGGGTTTAAGTAAGTAACACATACCAGACCCATTGATAATGCTTCTAGTGAATTCATTCCATAACCCCATGCGAAATCTGTAACCTGATCAATGTAGATATCAGATTGGCTTTTTAATTGTAATGTGACAGAGTGAGGCTGATTTTCGATTAAGATGAATTTTATGTTATGAGATTTTTCAAGTTCCGTACAGACTCGGATTATCTCATTAGAACCTTTGACAAGGCGATTTGTTGTAGCATGGCAAATTGTAATTTTTTTATTAATAGATGTCTTGGGCTTAAATGCTTTTACATCAAAAGGTAGAAAAATATATTTCAGATTTGGATGTCGGAACGTTAGGTCAAGTTCATTAGTCAGGTTCAAATCGCTTATTTTATCCATTGCGGGAATAACGCCTCTATTTCTCATGTCCTGACCATGGTAGTGGCAGATTATCTTTTTGCCGCGTGCTTTCATCTTTTGAGCAAATCGAGCATCTCTATAGAAGTCAGTTCCCCATTCAAAATGATAAATATCGAAACCCTCTAAATCAAATTTATTGATTGCGTTTTCAATTTTTGGCTGCCAGATTTTTTCTCGAAGATTGAACAGTGTTTTTTGCCATTTTGGGGGATTCCAGATCGGAGGATTTCCTCCTATGTTTTTCCAAGGGATTTTTTTTTCAATATATTTTGTGAAGATTATTCGCGATTTCAGAAACCATGGTTTTGCTGCAACGAAAGGAAGATTCAGTAAGATATCATTCTCATAACCGCCTGCCGTTTTGAAAAATGTGACATAGCGGCACTCATTTCCCATTAATCTATGGGCACGCTGCCAGTAAGTTAGAACCCCAACTGTATTTTCCGGAGAGATGTAGAGTATTCTTAACATGTTAATAAGTAAAATAATTATAGGTCAGGATACTCTAATTTTTTCCAGGGAATTGAAACTGAATACTTTCCCATGTAATCTTTTGGATTCCTATGAATTTTAAGGTTTTTATCTTTAAATGAGATGATTACTTTTTCCGGACTATCACAATAAAATGTCAACCCTTCCAAAATATTTTCTGATAATTTATACTTCTCATCAAGGACTTCAATATATGACGTAATTTCAATTTTTGTTATTTGATCTTCTTGCCGTGATTGCCAGATTAGATTTTGTTGAATTTCTGAATATTGTAAAAGGCGAGTAGTAGTTGCTATCAATAATTTTCCTGATTGATACATTTTGGAGATAAATTTGAGATGATCATACAGTTTTAAAGGAAACTGCTTAAAATCAGAAAGTCCCTCACACATGTGTGTATATACAATTAAATATCCAGCATTAGTGATAAGTGTTTTAACAATAGAAGGTTTTAATTGTTTTGTTAGATCATTTATATCTAAAATTTGTTCTTGTCCCCATGCATTAACAAATCTTTGAAAATCCCACACTAGACTTCCATCCTGTAATAAGGTTTTTATTCGGAGCCGATTCTGTAAATCAAAAAGTGGTTCTTCGCAATGTCTATACTTAAAGTTGGCAAGAACAGTTTGTAAAAAATTCTTTGCACGTATGTTTAGTGTTTTATTGGCATCCTGTCCAATAACGTGAGTCATTTTCCCAGACCAGATATATCGGATTCCATAAGATTTTAAAAGATCAAAATGGTAAGCAGAGTGATGAGGAATAGCACCTGATTGAGAATCGTACAAACCAAGATTTTGTAAGTTGTTCTTATTTCCATGATTAATCCAGGTCTGTATTTTTACCCCATATTTAGTTAGTTCATTTATTGATTTTTCAGCAAACTTCCGTTTAAAACCACCTTCATCGAAATCGCCGTAAGTATGTAAAACGTCGATATGCCCAGAATTCCAAAGCTCACGGCAAACCACAGCAAAGTCATTTTCTATTGAATCAATACCTTTAAAATAGCTCAATTGTGGTGATTTAGTGGCATTAAAAAACCAGAAACTACTGCCAACTTCTAAACCTAAACCCTTTCCAAGTGATGTCTGGCTATCACTATTCAGAAGTTTCATCATTTGCAAAAACATCTCTAAGGATGGAGTATTATCAATGTCGTTTGCAAGAGCGAGTGCTGCTCGATAAGGATATGGGAATTTTCTTAGACTTATACTATTGTTATTCACGTATCTTATATCCAATTAATTCAAAATCAGCAGGTAATCCAAAGAAAGTTTCCCCATATAAAGGTTGAAATATTTTGCCTTTGTTATTACCAAAATGACCGTCTTGTCCGTAATAGGATATATGTAATTTATTTCTGTTAAAAATCCTAATAATGTCTTTCCGGCGTAAAAATGTAATCTTATTTATATAGTGCTTTAATAAAATAGTATAAAAAGTAGTTCTGATAAGTAACCTTGCTGCTCCAAGGATTGATCTCAGTCGACCTTGATGTAATGCTTGAACGATAATTTTGTAAATAGGCCAACCGGGGCCATCACTACATATATATATTTTCCCACCTAGTTTCAATACTCTTGAGAATTCTTTTATTACAACATCTTCTTTCGTATACATTAGTGCACTATAGGAAAAGATAACATCAAATACCTCATCCTTGAATGGCAAATAATGTAAATCACCTTGATAATATTTGATATTGATATTATTAGACTCGTTAGTAAAGCGAGAAGCAATTTCTAATAAACCATCATTAATATCTAATCCTGTTACGAATTTATTTTTTTCAGCAAGCACATTTGTCCATTGTCCGCATCCACATGCAGCATCCAAAATATGTGAGTAGTTAATAAAACGAATAGACTCAATTCGTTTTCTATAGTAATCAAGACCTCGATTATACTGTAAGATTGAATGTTTTAAATCATCTTTAGTAGCGTACTTAAATTCTCTAGATAACACTTTTTTTATTATATAATTATCAATCTTCATGTAATAATTTAAAATTTTTTAGATCAGTGTAAATTTAATATAGAAAGCATACTTAAATTTACCGAATTAATTTGTTAAACTCATTAATTCTTTTTAATTACTATTGGTATCGTTACAATTGAGAAATGCAAAGAATTTATTACTGTAGAACCTTATCATAAATACAAAGCAATCGTTCTTCCATAGCTAGCCAATTATATTTTTCTGAAACTGCTTTCCTTCCATTCTTACCCATTTGTTCCATCACTTCGGGGTTTTGTAAAAGATAATTTATTGTTTTACCCAGGTTTTCTGCAGTAGGTGGATCTATCAAAATCCCTGATCCAGTTTGCTCAATAAATATTTCTGTCGATGGGACACGGCACCCGAGCACCGGAACTCCCATTGTCATAAATTCGAAAGGTTTTATCTGGATTGACCTTTTAAATGATTCATTTGGTGCCATAGATGAAAGTCCGATTGTTACTTCTTTTATTAGTTCAGGTACATTTATATATGGGATGTGTTTTCTAAATTCAATAACATTTTCCAGATAATTTTGCTTAACAATTTGCTCAAGTTGAATTTTATACGAATCGGCAACTTCACCTACAATAAGTAATTTAGCATTGGGAAAATCTTTTTTTACTAATGACATTGCTTTTAACATAACGTCAATATTCCGTGCCGGTACAATCTGACCATGATAGAGAATAATTTGCTCTCTTTTCTTTTTTATTTTTTTTGATAGTGAAGAGAAAAAATTTAAAATTGGATAATTGTAAATTATCGAAATCCGTTTGTGGAAAGGCTTAAATCCTTTTGCGACCCAGGGAGTGACGGTTATAATATGATCAACGAAATGAGAGCAGAACCATTCCAGAGATTGGGCGAAAATCGCCGGTAAGATTGTTATGCATTTTGAATGACGAGAGAATTCCATGAAGAAGAAAAATATTGTCTCATGTGCATCATATATAACCTTTTTCTGGTATTTATATTTTAATACAAGCGCAAAGGGTAGGAATTCAAATTCATGGATATGATAAAGATCAGCTTTTATATTTTTTGCTGCTTTAAAGGCATGAATAAGGTTTGAAAAGAAGTTACTTTCTTTAAAAAGAGAGAATTTTACACCGTTTTTTTCTTTGATTTTTTGTCTTTCCGGAGCAATAATATAGATGTCTTTATATTTCAGCGCTAAAAAACATACTTCTTTGTAGAAAATCCTGTCATCAAGGGGATTATGACCTATTGTTATATGACAAATGCGAGGTGACTTTTTCATCTTCTGTTTTTATGTGGAATTAGAACTTTGAGTGCTTTTATCTCATCTTTTTTGAAAAAGCCAAAGATTTTTAGTAATACTGGAAAGGCAATAACAATTAAAATTCTAATGACTATATGTGGCTGTAGAACATAAGTTGGAATACCAATTACCATAGCGAGGACAAATAAAAGCGCAACTCTTTTAAATTCGTATGGTACCTTGAAAAGCCGCTGTGAGACTACTAAGGTTGATGATGCTAAAATTATATATCCAAAAAGAGATGAAAATGCTGACCCTAAAATGCCGAGACAAGGAATTAATATGAAATTTGCTGTCACATTCGTAACTGCAGCTATTATTGTTATATAAGCAAGGTATCGCGTCTTTTTTTCAAAATATATACCCGGCAGAAATACCTGGTTAATACCGAAGAATACGTATCCTAAAAGTATTACTGGAACCAATGGTTCACATGCATGAAATTCTGTGCCAATAAGGTAAAAACTTCCAAAATTAAAATGAATAATTTCATGAATAAAAGCTGTCAGTAACACCCAGAATGAAAGAGTAATCAACACAAAATATGTAAGAACACGTGAAAAAAGAAGGCGCGATGATTCTCTTTTTCCAGCTTTCAGAAAGAACGGCTGCCACGCATAGTAAAAAGCTGTGGATATTAGAAGCATAAAGATGCCTAATTTGACTCCGGCGCTGAAAATGCCAACCGCCTCTAAACCTATAAGATGTTCGATTATATAACGATTCAGCATTTCCATAGTAACCGTTGCCAAACCTGCGGGAATAAATGGGAGCCCGAATAGCGCAAGGTCTTTGGCTGCAGAACCAGAAAAGGTAATTTTCAATTTTGGAATTGTGAATATATAAAGAATAGTAGCAGTTATTCCTGAGGTGATCAGATTGCTTTTGAAAATACCCTCAATACCCATTTTAAGGAAAGCAACAAAGTAAATATTCAGTCCAAGCGTAATGAGAACATTAATCAAGCGTATTCCCATGAACTGGAAAGGTTTTTCTTCAAGTCTTAGAAGTGCAAAAGGTACATGGCATATACAATCGAAAAATAGAATGAATGCTGTATATCTTATAAGAAGTGCATGATCAATACTTAATAGCAACGTTTTCCCGAGAGGGGCGCTAAGAAAATAGATTATACAGCTGAGAATTAAACTAGTCAGTAAAGACATCCAAATCGCTGTGGATAATATATTGGTCTTCCGGGAAGGGTCAGAATCTTCGCTATAAAATCGCATTAATGCCGAATCTAAACCATAGTTATAAATAATATTCATAAAGCCAAGAAATACAAATACTAAGGCTACAAGACCGTACTCATTTGGGGAAAGCAGATTTGTATATAGTGGTAATAGAAGAAAAGTAACAAATCTTGTTAGAATTGTTCCAACACCGTATGTGAGAGTTTGTTTTGTTAGAGATCTAATTGATGCTGAAATTTAATTATTTCCTTTTATTTAAGGTTAATTAGATACTTTATAAATTGAAAATCAATAACAGAAATGTGTTTATAAAAAGGTGGGGTATCGTAAATTTTATATAGTTACTCCCTTATAAATCGAGAACCAATGTATCACGTAGGATTCCACTGGAACCAAAGCCTTCTTTAAAACGGGCGAGCCCAAAATTTGGTTCCATATTAACGGTAAAAATTCCGAAATCTAGATATTTGAATCCATTGTTGATGCAGCGATTGATTATATGATAAAAAAGGATATTTACTCCCCGATATTTTTGTTTTGATTCATCATGGCTAATATAAAAAGCGAGAGAAACATCCTGATTGCAGTCGAACATAACAACTCCAGCAATCATTTCATCGTTTATATATGCACCATATAGAAAGATTTTATCAGGAAGCAATTTTTTTAATTTTATTAATTCTTCAAGTGTGTGAGTTGGTTGAACATTATGACGTATTTTTAGATTATTTTTCAATATTTCGTAGAAACGTTCCCATTCATCTGATTCACGAACCTCAACTCCAAGTTTCATTGCCCTTCTGAAAGCAGTTCTGTTTGTTTGCATGAATTTTTTTATATTTTGATCAATATTATTCTCAAGAAAAACTATACTGGAAACTTCTCTTTTAAGATATTTAAAACCATTTTTAATTAAAGCAAAGTCAATATAGTTTGAAAGGCGGTGATTATAAATTATAGGAGGTAAAGTGATTATAATTCTTGAGATATTCTGCTTTTTAAAATAGTTGATTAAACTCTCAACAATAGAAAAGGCATTTGACACTCCAAGTCCTTCACGATGGATTAATCCACCATAACTGGCTCCTTTATGAGAGCATAGTGTATCTTTCCCATCCCATATTCCTCGAGCTGCTGGGAATAGTGCAAATATTTCATCATTTTTTCTAAAAATCAGCGAACCATCCCGGAAGCGGTCTTTGGGATGGTATGACAGGAAAAGACGAGTGTGAAAAATTGTCCCATTTACGCTTTCTCGGACAAAATTATCCCAGGTTTCGGAATATTTATTTTTATATGGTTTAATGGAAATTGACATACTACTTCAATAAAATCGAGAAGAATTTAAAGTTCTTACAACACTAAATCAAAATATTTTCTAAGGCTCTACTGAAATCTTTGAAGAAATTTAGCAAAATCAAACTGCCACAGAGCACACAGAGGCAATTTTCACGTTTCACTTCTCAGTTTTCACTTATTAATTTAATTTTCTTTTGACAATTTCCTTTAGGAGAATTATATTCTAACGAAAAGCTGGAAAAATTAGTGTTGTGTTGGCGAATTTAACATTTTTATGTATTTTGCCTTTAGAAGTTCTGCTAAAGATTTTTCTGAGTGTTGTGATTTTATCAGTGACTATTAATTGAGTGTTAGTTGATAAATATAGAGAGTGTGACTAAATTTATTTGAGATTATTCCGTTGTTTTATTGTTGCAAAATACTAAATGAGTATGGAGGTGTAAATTGAGTACAATAATTGAGTTGTATGCACGTGAAATTTTAGATTCCAGGGGTAATCCTACTGTCGAAGTTGAAGTATTAACTGAAAGTGGTTTTTTTGGAAGAGCTGCGATTCCTTCAGGAGCCTCAACTGGTGAGCATGAAGCTGTTGAACTACGTGATTGTGATAAAAATCGTTATATGGGAAAAGGAGTATTGAGAGCTGTTCAGAACGTAAATGAGATAATTGCTCCGGAAATAGTAGGTGAGGATATTCTCGATCAGTCTTATATTGATGATCTTCTTATTAAAATTGATGGTACTGTAAGCAAATCCAAATTGGGTGCTAATGCTACTCTTGGAGTTTCGTTAGCTGTGGCAAAGGCTGCTGCTGAATGTGTTGGACTTCCTTTATATAGATATATTGGTGGAGTAAATGCCAGAGTAATTCCTGTACCACAGATGAATATATTGAATGGTGGTAAACATGCTGACAATAATGTTGATCTTCAAGAGTTTATGATTTTCCCGGCAGGCGCAACTTCATTTAGAGAAGCACTCCGGATGGGAGTGGAGACTTTTCACCATCTTAAGAGTGTTTTAAAAGGAAAAGGAATGAATACTTCAGTGGGTGATGAAGGTGGTTTTGCTCCTAATCTAAGGTCCAATACCGAAGCAATTGAGGTTATTCTTGAAGCTGCCGAAAAAACAGGGTATAAGATTGGAGAAGAATTATTTATTGCACTTGATCCCGCATCTTCGGAATTTTATAACAAAGAAACTGGAAAATATAATCTGAAATCCGAAGGACGTTCTCTAACTTCAGAAGAAATGGTGGGATATTATAAAGAAATGGTCAACAAGTATCCCGTTGTCTCTATTGAAGACGGGTTAGCTGAGGATGATTGGGATGGATGGAAATATATGGTTAAGGAACTTGGTGACCGCATACAGATTGTTGGTGATGACTTAATAGTAACAAATGTTAAACGGTTAAATCGTGCAATAGAAGAAAAAGCAATCAACTCTGCCCTAATTAAATTGAACCAGATCGGGACTTTAACAGAAACACTAAATGCAATTAATTTAGCTCACAGAAAGGGTTTTACCACAGTGATTTCCCATCGTTCTGGTGAAACTGAAGATTCAACAATTGCTGATCTTGCCGTTGCTGTTAATGCAGGACAGATCAAGACAGGATCGGCGTGCCGGACAGACCGTATCTGCAAATATAATCAATTGCTGAGGATTGAAGAAGAATTAGAAGATGATGCAATCTTTTGGGGTCATAAAGTATTAAAGTGAAAAAATCAAGAGTCCGGTATAGGAAACGTAGTGGAGTTAGTAATATAAAACGCCTTTATTGGATTCTGGGATCACTTTCATTAGTTGCAATTTTTCTTATCTTTTTCGTTGTTGGAGATTATGGACTTTATCAGATTTATTTATTGCATAAACAGAAAAAGAAAATTGAATCTCATATTGTTAACTTGAATTCGGAGCAGGATTCTCTGAGGGTAGAAAGAGCCCGCCTTGAAACTGACCTGAAGTATATAGAGAAATTGGCTCGTGAGCGATACCGTATGGCAAAGAAAGGCGAAAAGGTTTTTAGAGTTATTGAGAAACCAGGTTGAAAACGTATTAAATTTGATTTGAGAATTGAGATGCGTTATAAGTACTCTTTTGTAAAGAGTTATAGCTTAATGGTGAAAGAAATATTATGGATATTGCCACACTTTTCGGACTAATTATAGGGATTGGATTAATAATTTTTGCTATTGCTGTGCGTGAGGGGCAGGCAAGTTACTTCTGGGATTATTCTGCCCTACTTCTTGTATTAGGTGGTACAATTGCTGCTACTTTTGTTAATTATCCTTTAAAGAACTTATGGGGAGTTTTTGGAGTTGTCAAGAAGGCTTTCAAACGCTCAAAATTCGGCTATCAGGAAGTTATAGATAAATTTTCGGAATTTGCGTCAAAGGTCAGAAAAAAAGGATTGATAGTACTTGAGAGTGATCTGGATTCTATTGAAGATAACTTCATGAGAAATGGGATAGAATTGGCAATTAATGAAAGGGATCAGGAAAGGCTCCGCAATTATTTAAATCTGGAACTTTCCAATATGCGGAAGAGACATAACATTGGACAAGAAATATTTTTCTATATGGGTACTTATGCTCCAGCCTTTGGAATGGTTGGTACAATTGTAGGTTTAATAGTAATGATGAAAAATTTCGACACCGGTGGCGGCGGTATAGCAGATGCTGGAATAATGGCAAGAGCATTTGAATTTGATGTAGCAACACAGTTTAAAGAGCTTTTAGGTGGAATGGGAATGGCTCTTTTAACTACTTTCTATGGATTAATTCTTGCTAATTTAGTTTTTGTTCCAATAGGTGGGAAATTAAAACGGCGTTCAGAGGAAGAAATAATGCTTAAGGAGATAATGATTGAGGGAATTATCTGCCTTCACAATCGTGATCATCCTCTTGTCGTTCGCGAAAAATTAAATACATTTGTTCCAATGAGTGAGCGTAAGGAAGAGGATATAAGTAAGAAATAAATTTTAAATGTTCAAATCATACTTTAAAAATATAAATCTGCTGTTTGTCAAACTTTTTAGATAGTTATAATGAAAGATGTTTGTTTCTTTTTAGATTCAGGGTGTTGTTTAGGAATTAAACCTTCTGTTTCAGATTTAGATGAAACTAAATCTGAACCAAAGTGGAAATTGGGAAAAGCCTGAGGGAAAAAGGTGTATTTTGATTTATGTAATGCCGTGATTATAAAACGGTAAAACTATTTTCTGCAATGCACATGATGCCAAGAAAAGTGCTTTTTTTCTTAATATTTACTTTTATTAAAGTATACGCTGCTTTCGAAATACAGACATTAAACCCGGATTATATTGCCAGAGGTGGAATTATATCAATTCATCCAATGTCTCTAAACCCTGCGGCAATGCTTGAGAATCAAGGGATAAGATTTAGGGTGGATTATTCTAATTTATTTGGCATTAAAGGTATTAGATGTTGCGATTTTAATGTTGGATGGGGTAGCAGAAATAAAAGAGGTGCTTCTCTTTATGTGAATTCTGTTGGGAGTCAAATCTATCAAGAAAACACTTATGGAATTGGATACTGTCATTCAATTAGAAACGTCATTGCATTAGGTGCGATAGTCAAATATTATGATCTAACAATAGCCGGTTATACTAGAACAGGTACGATTGGTTTAACGATTGGTTCAAAATTTTATATGAATGACTTTTTACGAATGACCTTACTTTTTCAAAATGTGAACGCGCCTAAGATATGCAATAAAAGTGATACTTTACCTGAGTCTTTTACTTTTGGAATTCAGTTTATACCGGATTCTCGACTTGAAATTAATGCGGAGATATTCAAAGATACTATTTTCCCTTTTTCTACAAGAGTTGGTGCTAAAGTTGCAATTTTTAAAGGGGTATCTGGCTTGCTTGGTGTTCAACTTAATCCTGATCGCTACTCAGGCGGCATAAGCTGTAGCTGGAATAGTTTCCAATTTGATGTTGCAATACTCCATCATGTTGTACTTCCATATACTATTTATTTTGGATGCAGTTACAATATCTGATAAAGTCTGTTGTAGTATTAGTATTGTTTTTTGTGGTGAATTTACACCTTGAAGGGCAAATAATTACTGCTGACATAATATCTGACAGTTACATTTCGATAGATGAAACTTCCTCAGAAGAATTGTGGAATTTGATAGAGTATTACTTGGAGAATCCTTTAGTCTGGAATACTTGCACAAAATATGAAATTGAGGAATTGCCTCTAAATACTGCGTTGAAAGAAATGCTTATTGATTTGAAAAATAGGAGTAAAGTCTATGGTAACTGGAATTCTTTCCAAAAAGATTTGGGGATAAGTAAACGTGAGATGGAAGCTGTTAGTGCTTTTATTATTTTGGAAGAGCGAAAAGTTGGAACAGGATCAATTTTAAGTTATATTTCTTTTAAGGAGAATCAATCCGAGGTAGACATTTCGAAAAGTCGTGTACGCAGTAGATGGGATTACCCCTCGGGTTGGTTTGTAGGGGCAATAACGGAAGCAGATCAAGGTGAACCGCACGTTTGTGATTTCTACAATTTAACTTTTCGTAGTCCGACGATTGGTACAAATTTGGAAGTTGTTGGAGGTGCTTTTCGTCTCCATTGGGGGCATGGATTGCTTTTTACAACAAATCTGATGAATTCAAAAAGTAGCGATGCAATTAGAAATATTAAACCAAAGAATGAACGTGTACAAAACTATCTTGGCTCTGATGAGAATAGGTTTTTGTTTGGTTCAGCTATTAAATTTCAAACCGGCAAATGGAAATTATTTCCTTTTTACTCAAATCATAATTTGGATGCAACAATAACAGATGGAGCTGTATCAGCCCTTAAAACAGATGGGATTCATCAATCGGAATCACAAGTAGCAGCAAAGGATGCTTTGAACGAAAAAGTTATTGGTATTGGATCTTTGTTCGGTTTGGAACGTGTTAAGATAGGTGGCCTATTCTTTAATTCAGGGTATTCGTATCCATTAAAACTTTTAAAGTGCAGCAAAAGTTTACGCGGGTTTTCACTGTTCCACAAATTTGATTATAAAGATTTGACTTTTACAGGAGAATTTGCTTACATGAATCCTGGTGATTGGGCAGTTATTCAGAGTGGAATAATTCAAGTGGGAGCAGTTTCTATTGGTGTTAGCAGCAGATATTTCTCTCCTGAATTTCACCCTCTAATGGGTTATCCGATGAAGAAATATTCTGGTTATCCTTCTAATGAAAAAGGGTTTTACATGGGTATGAATGTCAGATTTAGAAGCGGTTGGAGATTTTCATCCTATACTGATTTTTTTAGTAGAATTCGATCTGATAAGGTTGGTGAATCTGTTCAAAGAGGAAATGAAATTTTTACCGGGGCTTATCGTAATTTTAAGGGTGGGCACAATATTGATTTAAAATTGAAACGTTGTACCAAATGGCAAACATCTTCCAGTGATCCAGTCGAAAGAAAATATCAGTTAAAGGGAAAAGTAACATACTATTTACTCGATGATTGTTGCATCACAACAAGATGGTCATACATTTTGATAAAAAGAGAGGATTATTTTAGTAGGGGAACGGCTTTTAATGTTTCTACAAAAGTTAAAACAAATTCTGGAAGCTCTTTAACAGTGGGATCAACTCACTTTTATTCTGGGTCCTTTGACAGTAGAGTTTATGTCTTTGAACCCGGTATTCCGTTTACATTTAATATGGTTCCACTGTTTGGTACAGGATACAGGTTTTTTATTGTTGTAAGAAAAAGATACAATGAAATTTTTGAAAGTTCAGTAGCAGGCAAATTTCAATCCAGACGAGACATTAGTGAAGATATCTGGACAAAAACTAAATCTGTAGAATTTCAAATGTTAGTTGATTTATGAAGAGTGAGTTCGTAAGTTTTCGCCGATTTCAAATGAGATTAAGAATTTTTGTTCCATTAATATTAATTTTACTTTTATCAGAGCTCAGTTTTGGTGAACAGCTGATTTTAGTATATCCTGCACCAAAGGTAGTAAATCCTGATATAAAAGTAGTTGATTTTGGTGATACGCCTTATATGTCTGTCGTGGATCTCGCCAAAGCCTACAGTTTACGAACTTATTACAGGAAGGAAACTGGTAAAATTGTTCTCTTCTTCCCTGGTGAGAAAATAAAGATATCATCAACCAGCACTTTTATTATGTTTGGTTCAAAAATGAAGCATATGCCACAACCGGCGCTTATTGTAGATAAAGATGTTTTTGTGCCCGTGTATCCATTTATGAGTTTGTTAAAGGAGCTAGTTATTCCGACATTACAGTTTACGATTTCTAATAAAGGTAAAAAATATACTTTAGAGGAATCTCAGGATGGTAGTATTTATTCAAAATCAGTATCCAGGGTATCTTATAAAGAAAAATTTTTAAAGAAAAAGGGTATAGTTAAGCTTACAAATATTCAATATGAAGAAAAGAAAAACGGACTGTCTATAAAAATAAATACCACTAAGCCCTTTAAGGACTCAGATTTCTCGACCTTTTTCAGAAAAGATAATTGGTTTTATCTTACTATTTATGGTGGCTATTGTGATTCTCTAACCTTTTCTAAAATCAACCCTACTAGTTCTATTGAAAGAGTTGAGGCAATAACAAGTGGGAATTCTGTTCAGATTTCTTTCAAATTAAAGCAGCAATTTACTTCATCAGATATTCATTACGATCTAAGTATGGGAAAAATACTTCTTTCACTTTTTTTACCGCTTAACAAGGATATAAGAAAGAAGATTGAGGAAGCGAAGACAACATGGATTGTTGATACTATTGTACTTGATCCAGGTCATGGAGGAAAAGATCCCGGTACACCCGGACGATGGAGCTATAAGCATGAAAAGGATATCGTGCTAGATATTGCTTTAAGGTTAGGGAAGCTATTGGAAAAGAGAAAAGACTTGAAAGTGGTATATACGAGGAAGAAAGATGTTTTTATTCCTTTGTGGAAACGAACTGAGATTGCGAATAAGTCAGGAGGAAAATTGTTTCTGAGTCTGCATGTAGATGCTTGCAAAAATAAATCTGTTAATGGTATCTGCTTGTACCTTTTGAGTTCAGGAAAATCCGAAGATGCAATTAGAGTTGCAGAGAAAGAAAATTCGGTAATACAGCTAGAGGGTTCTGAAGATAAGAAAAAATATGAAGGGTATGATGACATTTCAAACATTTTAGCAAATATGGTACATTCAATAAATATGCAGGATAGCGAAAGATTTGCTGAAATTATTTCAAAGAATGTGTCGAAAAAAGTGCCCCAGAAGAATCGCGGCGTCAAGCAGGCAAATTTTTATGTTTTAGTTGGTGCGTCAATGCCGAAAGTATTATGTGAGTTTGGATTCAATTCAAACAGGGCTGAAGCTAGAAAGCTAAATAGCAGAAAACACCGTCAGTTGATAGCCGAATCTTTATATGAAAGTATTATTAAATTTAAGGAAATTAGCGATCGATCAGTTGCACGAACCAATTGATTTTGGAGATGTAGATGAAAAACTTCTACCGATAGGAGTTTTTGATTCTGGCTTGGGGGGACTTACCGTTGTTAAACAGCTGTTATTACATCTCCCGAATGAATCTATTATATATTTTGGTGACACTGCCCGCCTTCCTTATGGCACAAAAAGTATTTTAACTGTTCGTAAATTTTCCTTGCAGATAGCACGTTTTCTTCAAAACCAGGGAGTGAAGATAATTGTCGTGGCATGTAATACCGCATCAAGCCTGGCGCTAAATGTGATAAAAGAAAATACTGCAGTACCTGTTCTTGGTGTGATCGGACCCGGAGTTTCTGCTGCTCTGAGGGTTTCAAAGAGTAAATCAATAGGTGTAATCGGAACCACTGCTACTATTTTATCGGGCGCTTATAAAAAGGTACTCAAAAAATTAGATCCTGCAGTGAATTTAAATTCAGTAGCATGCCCTCTTTTTGTGCCTCTTGTGGAGGAAGGATGGGAACGATCTGATGTTACTGAATTGATCGTTAGTAAATATCTTGATCCAATCATAAATACAGAGATTGACACTATTATCTTGGGCTGTACTCACTATCCGATTCTTAAGGATGTTTTACATAAAGTTGTGGATAATAGGGTAATAATTATTGATTCTTCAATAGAAACTGCCCGTCAGGTGCGTTCTATCCTTCAATCTGAGAATATACAAAGACCAAAAAGATCAAAGCCAACATATAAATTTTATGTAAGTGATCGCCCACAGCGGTTTGAAGAGATCGCTGAACGGTTTCTTGGCGAGCCATTACCTAATGTGAAGCAAATTTCATTGGATGATTATCGTTAGTGAATTTCACAGGTTCTTCTAGTACTATTAATCAAGATTTGGAATATTTATACGCCCTGGATGGAAGGGGTATCAAACTTGGTTTAAAACGAATAGAAAAAATCCTTGAGAAACTAGGGAATCCTCAAGAGGGTTTTAGAAGTGTACATGTTGCTGGAACTAACGGTAAAGGGTCAACATGTGCTTTGGTTGCTTCAATACTAAAAACTGCCGGATATAAAGTTGGTTTATATACTTCTCCACATCTTGTGTCTTTCAACGAACGGATCAGAGTGAATGATAAAAAAATAACAGATAGCGAAATTAGCGATTTCATTAAGGATGTAAGACCTTTAATTGATGAAATTGATACCACGTTTTTTGAGACTACAACAGCAATGGCATTTAACTATTTTCGAGAGAAAAATGTAGATTTTGCCATTCTAGAAACCGGTATGGGTGGGCGATATGATGCAACTAGTGTAGTACATCCTGAGGTTTCAATAATAACTCCTATAGGGAAGGATCATGAAGAGCATCTGGGTAGAACGATTTATGATATTGCAAAGGAGAAAGCTGGAATTGGGAAAAAAGACATACCTTGTATTATATCAATACAACAGCCTAAAGTCAAAAAGATCTTAGTAGAAGAATTAGGAAAAAGAGAAAGTCCTTACTACTACGTTCCAGATGAATGTAAAGTAAAATTGGAAGAAGCCTTATTAGATAGGCAGTATGTCACAGTTAAATTTGGTAGTGAAATAATATCAAATATTATGTTTCCATTAATTGGTAAGTATCAACTCATAAACCTTCAGACTGCTATTTATTCTATTAGTTTTTTAAATGATGTCTCCATTAGTCGGGGTGATATAGTTGAGGGGATTGAAAAAACTGTCTGGCCTGGGAGATTGCAAGTTTTACAAAGAGAGCCATTGGTTTTTTATGATGTTGGTCATAATGTCCATGGAATAAGAAATGTAGTTAAAACGATTGCAGATTTATTTCCCGATAGAGCCATTGATACAATTATAGTATTAGGTAGTAAAAAGAAGTATAATTCGCTTGGGCGTGCATTAGGGAAATTAGGTGGAAGAATTTATGTTTCTGAGATACCTGATCATAAATCGGCACAGGCAGAAGAAATTGCAGATGCGATTAGCAAAGAGATACCAGAGAATCGGTTGGTCATCGAGAATGATCTTAAGTTGTTATTAAGTGACGCGGTAAAAAAATTAAATAAATACGATATTCTTCTAATTATGGGAAGCCATTATATAGCTCCAATAATATATCCGTTTTTCAAAATTTTTGTTTGACAAATAAAAAATATTAATTATATTTTAAAAAGCGTTAGAAATAATGCCCTCTTTTTTGACTACTTAATGTGAAATAATCTAAGAACAAAACCTACTAAACCAGGAAATTAACTATGGAAAAGGAGTTGAATATTGCTGTCCTGCAATCAATGAAAATCAAGGAATTAACTGATATTGCATTGAAGCTGGAAATACCAAGATATGCTGGAGTTAAAAAGCAGGAATTGATTTATAAGATTCTTGAAGCGAATACGAAGAAAGCCGGTCATATTTTTTCTAAGGGTGTACTTCAAGTTGTGGATGAAGGATACGGCTTTTTACGTTCAGAGGAGCTTAGTTATCTTTCCGGCCCCGATGATGTTTACGTTTCTCCATCTCAAATTAAACGGTTTGGTTTAAGAACGGGACATATCATTTACGGTGAAATTAGGCCTCCAAAAGATAATGAGAAATTCTTTGCTTTACTCAGAGTTGAAGCGGTTAACATGATGGATCCGGAGGAAATAAAAAATAAAGATTCATTTGATAGTCTTACACCACTTTATCCTGAAAGTCGGATCCAACTCGAAACTGATTCTAAAGATATGTCAATGAGAATTATGGACCTCTTATGCCCGCTTGGGAAGGGACAAAGGGGGCTTATAGTTGCTCAGCCTAAAACTGGTAAAACGACACTACTTCAGCAGATTGCAAATAGTGTTACTACAAACCATCCAGAAATTATTTTAATGGTCCTTCTTATTGACGAAAGACCTGAAGAAGTAACTGATATGGAGCGGTCGGTAAAAGCAGAGGTTATTAGTTCTACTTTTGATGAGCCTCCAGAAAGACATGTTCAGGTTGCGAGTATGGTTTTGGAAAAAGCAAAAAGACTTATTGAACTTGAATTTCATGTAGTTATTCTTCTTGATAGTATTACAAGGCTGGCTCGTGCGCATAATGCTGTAATTCCTCACAGTGGAAAGATACTATCTGGAGGTATCGATGCGAATGCTCTTCATCTTCCAAAACGCTTTTTTGGTTCTGCTCGAAATATTGAAAATGGCGGAAGTCTTACTATAATTGCAACTGCTCTTATTGACACTGGAAGTAGAATGGATGATGTTATTTTCGAAGAGTTCAAAGGTACAGGTAACATGGAGTTAGTACTTGACAGGCGACTCAGTGATAGACGAGTATTTCCTTCAATGGATGTTAATCGTTCAGGAACACGAAAAGAAGAGCTGCTATTATCCAGTGCGGAATTAGCACGTGTTTGGGTTTTACGGAAACTTCTTAGTGAGATGAATTCAGTTGAAGCGATGGAATTTCTTCTTGAAAGAATAAGAAGAACAAGAAGTAACCGAGAATTTCTCAAGTCAATGAATAAATAAACTAATGGACAATCAACGCGAATTGCTGATTGCTATTAAAAAAATTTTTTAAAGCATGAATATAACCCTCAGTTCTTTTTGATATTTGAGTCTGAGACCATTAATTGTCTTGATTTTAATTCTTTTAATAATGTATATTCGCTCCGCTTTCAGCAATTGTGTTTAGTGGTAAAGGATAGAGAATATGAAACCTAAAATTCATCCTGAATACATCAAGTGTAAAGTCACTTGTGCATGTGGTAATACATTTGTTACTCGTTCTACAGTTGGAGACATGAAAGTAGAAATCTGTTCTGCCTGCCATCCTTTTTTTACAGGCAAACAGAAGCTTGTTGACTCTGCCGGCCGGATTGAAAAATTCTTGCGCAAGTACAGTAAAGATTTAAAAAAAGGTTAGCAACTCCTTATAAATATAGCGATATCTTCTCTTTTAGGAAGAGATCGCTATTTTTTTGAGTATAAATATGAAACATAAAATTCTTGTAGGTGGGCAGGCTGTAATTGAGGGTGTTATGATGCGTGTGCCGGGAGCTTATGCCACGGCAGTTAGAAAGCCTGATGGAAATATAGAGATTGCACGGTCTGAATTCAAGTCCCTTACAGAAAGAATTCCATTTTTGAAAAAACGGGTTTTTAGGGGAATAATTGCTCTTTTTGAAGCTCTAAAAATTGGACTTAATACATTACAATTATCTGCCGATATAGCAATAAAAGCGGAAGAGGAAGCAAAAGGTAAGAAGCAAAAAAGTCAAGGTAATTTCTCGAAAATTATAACTGTACTGGTAGCTTTTATTCTCGGATTTGGGATTTTTGCTGTTTTACCTCTATATCTCACGACTGAACTATTAGATATTGAACGAAAGGCAATTACTTTTAATATTATAGTTGGATTATGGCGTATTGTCTTTTTTTTAATTTATTTATGGGCAATCTCTTTAATGAAAGATATACAGACTTTATTTCAATATCACGGTGCTGAACATAAAGTTGTTTTTACTTTTGAAGCCGGTAAAAATTTAACAATCGAGAATACACGTGAATTTAAAACTTTTCACCCTCGATGTGGGACGAGTTTTATATTTATCGTACTATTAGTTTCAATTTTAATGTTTGCCTTGATTGATTCTTTTATAATTTTGGGTTTTGGTAGTATTACTCTTCAACTTAGAATACTTTTTCACTTAGCGCTATTGCCGTTAGTTGCTGGTGTGGGGTATGAGTTCCTGAAATTGACTGCAAAATATCAAAATAAGTCAATTGGGAAATGGTTAACGATGCCTGGCTTATGGCTTCAGCATATTACAACGAAACCCCCTTCTGATGATCAAGTTGAGATTGCAATTATAGCGCTGAAAGCGGCGTTTGGTGATAAATTTTCTGATTACGAGGGTAAGAAGTATATTGCTAAAGCAGTTGACTAAAGAGATTAATTATGATAGATCAACTTAAAGAAATAAATAGGAGATTTGAAGAGATTTCGAAGAGGCTTTATGACCCCTATATTGTAAATGACCAGGAAGAATATCGCAGGCTTGCCAAAGAGAGTAAAGATCTTAAGCCGATAGTTGAAAAAAGTATAAAGTATTTGAAAATTATTTCAAATTTAGAGGAAGATCACGAGATATTAAAAGGTTCAGACACTGAATTAAAAGAGTTAGTTCATGAAGAAATTAATGGTCTTCAGGAAGAAGCGAAAAAGTTACAAGAAGAGATAAAAATTTTGCTGATACCTAAGGATCCAAATGATGATAAAAATGCTATCATTGAGATTCGTGCAGGTACGGGAGGTGATGAAGCTGCTATTTTTGTTGCAGACCTGTATCGTATGTACTCTAAATATGCAGAGCGGAAAAACTGGCAAGTCGAAGAATTGTCAAGTAGCCCTACCGGAATAGGTGGGTTTAAAGAGGTGATTTTTTCTCTAAGTGGCGAGGGTGTTTATGGAACAATGAAGTTTGAATCAGGTGTACATAGGGTCCAACGAGTTCCGTTAACAGAGACACAGGGGCGAATTCATACCTCTGCTTCTACTGTAGCTGTTTTGCCTGAAGCAGAAGAGGTTGATGTAAATATTGATCCTTCTAATTTGCGTATAGATACATACAGAGCCAGTGGAGCTGGTGGGCAGCATGTTAATAAGGTAGAGTCAGCTATTAGGATAACTCATATTCCGACAAATCTGGTTGTAACTTGCCAGGATGAAAAATCTCAGCATAAAAATAAAGCAAAGGCTTTAAAGATTCTCAGAAGTCGAGTATATGCTCAAATAAAAGCAGAACATGACGCCAAAATTGCCGCTAAAAGAAAATCTATGGTTAGTACCGGTGATAGGAGTGCGAAAATCAGAACATACAATTTTCCTCAGGGTAGGGTTACAGATCATAGAATAAATTTAACTCTATATAAACTAGAATATATTAAAGCAGGCGACCTTGATGAGCTTATTGAAGCAATTAAAGTTGCTCATAATATGGATATGCTGAAAGCCTCTTTAGAAGATCCATAAAATCCCTCTCTCATAATATTTACTTAGAAATTTTTTTCAATAACACATAAATATTCTTGTTCACTATTTAAACTAGTTTTAATTTCAAACAGTTTTATGATTTCATACACACCTAAAATCTGGCATATTGCGGATGTACTGAAATGGTCGAAAAGTTACCTTAAGGAGAAAGGTGTTGAATCTCCGCAGATAGAGGTTGAATGGTTATTAAGGGATATTTTAAAATTTTCTCGTCTAGAAGTATATCTAAAGCATGATCGCCCATTATCAAAAGAAGAACTTTTAAAATTTAAAAAATTACTTGTGGAAAGAGCCTCCGGTACACCTATTCAATATGTGCTAGGTTATGCAGAATTCATGGGCTTGGATTTTAAAGTTACTCCATCAGTTTTGATTCCCCGTCCCGAGACAGAGGTTCTGGTTGAGAAGGTTTTAGAAATATTAAAGGAAGATAGGTGGGAAAAACCGATAATTTTGGATATAGGTACTGGGTCGGGAAATATTGCTATTTCAATAGCGGTTAATTATCCTGATTGTACTGTAGTTGGATTGGATATTAGTAGCGAAGCACTTAAGATAGCGAAAATAAATGCTGCTAATAATTCCGTATCAGAAAGAGTGGATTTCATAAAGATAAATATTTTAAAAGAATCTCCGCAAGTTGAAAGATATTTCAATATAATAGTATCAAATCCACCTTATGTTGCTGGAGAATGGTTTGAGAATTTGCCTGAAATAGTGAGAAAATATGAACCTGTTCAAGCTCTAAACCCTGGTGAAGATGACCTTGTATTTTATCGTCGGCTTGGAAAATTGTCTAACACGCTTTTATCACTTGATGGTATTTTGATTGTTGAAATCGGCGGCTCTTATCAAGAAGAGAATGTGCAAAATGTTTTCACGGAGTATAACTTAGGTGATTTCGAAACTATAGAAGATTATCTTGGTCAAAATCGTTGTATCATTGCAGGGCTAAATAAATGAAGACGCTTGTTGCATATGTCAGATTAATGCGTCCCCTGAATTTGCTTCAAGGAGCAATTGCAATACTGGTTTGTGCAACTCTAATGGAACAATTTCCGATATGGTGGAAGATATTATTAACAATAGCAGTTATCTGGGTATGTACAGGTGGTGGAAATGCTTTAAATGATTATTGCGATTCTGAAATTGATAAAATAAACCGTCCTAAGCGCCCTATTCCTATGGGGTTAGTTTCAAAAAAGGGAGCATTGATTTTTTCAACTTTGCTTTTTATTTCAAGTCTGCTTTTTGCTATTCCTATTTGGGATTTTCAAGTAGCCATAGTTTTAGGAATTGCATTATTTTTTTTAATAACATATAGTCTTTTTTTCAAAATGAGGGTATTTATTGGAAATCTTATCGTGTCGCTTATACTTGGAATGGCTTTTCTTTTTGGGACAATTATATTTGGTGACATTTTAAAAGGAATAGTTCCATTTTTGTTAGCCTTTGCTTTTACTCTTATAAGAGAAATGGTCAAGGATATGCAAGATGTTGAAGGAGATAGAGCTCTTGGAGTTAATACGCTTCCAATGAAATACGGAATCAATACCTCAAAACATTTAGTTACTATTTTCACTTTTTTACTTATGACAGGAGCAATTTTTCCATATATACTAAATGTTTATGGAAAATTTTATCTAATTACTGTTATCTTTACTGTTGAAATTCCGTTGCTGTATGTTATATTTTCAATTCAGAGAGATACTTCTGCAACAAATTGTTCTCTTATCTCGTCTGTTTTGAAAGCTGATATTTTCTTTGGATTATTGGCGATATATTTAGGAAGATTTTAAATGCCCGAATTTATTCATCTTCATAATCACTCTGACTATAGTCTTCTTGATGGCGCTCAAACTGTTGATAGTCTGGTACTGAGAGTAAAAGAACTTGGTATGCCTGCTGTTGCTCTAACTGAGCATGGGAATTTATTCAGTGCTATTAATTTTTATATAACTGCAAGGGAGCATAATATAAAGCCAATTATAGGTTGTGAAGTTTATGTTGCTGAAAAGGGTCGTTTTGATAGAAAATCGAAGGATCATAGCGGATGGGGTTATAATCACTTCCTGCTTCTTGTTCAGAATATCAATGGCTATCATAACCTGATAAAGTTAATTAGCCTGAGCTATCTTGAAGGGTTTTATTATCGTCCGCGTGTAGATAAAGAGCTGTTAAGGGAATATAATGAAGGCTTGATAGCTTCTACAGCATGTATTAAAGGCGAAGTTCAGAGAGCGGCTGTTAAGGGTGACTATGAGAGAGCAAAAAGAATAGCTTCTGAATATGCAGAGATTTTTGAAGATAGATTCTACCTGGAAGTGCAAAATCATGGATTAAAAGAAGAATCTATTTGGCGAGATGTAGCAAAAAGAATGTCAGTGGAGTTGGGTATTCCTCGAATAGCTACGAATGATGCTCATTATACCAGGCAAGAACATTGGGAAGCTCATGATGCTCATTTTTGTCTGGGTATTGGAAAAGAGGTTCGGGACCCTGATCGTTTACGATATGATCCTCCTGAATACTGGATTAAATCGCAAGAAGAGATGGCTGCTCTCTTTCCAGATGATAATGAGGTATTGGAGAATACAATTAAAATCGCTGAATCTTGTGATTTAGAAATAGAGATCGGAAAAAATCACCTTCCTCGTTTTCCTATTCCTGAAGGTTTTAATGAAACAAATCCTGACGACTACCTTGCTCAATTAGTAAGAAATGGAATTGAATTTCGTTATGAGAATGTTACTGATGAGATAAAGGAAAGAGCAGAATATGAGTTAAGTGTAATTAAACTGATGGGTTTTGCAGGATATTTTCTTATAGTTCAGGACTTTATTCGTTATGCAAAAGATAATGGTGTTCCGGTGGGACCCGGACGTGGCTCAGTTGCTGGAAGCATTGCTGCCTATGCGCTTGGTATTACAGATATTGACCCAATAAAATTTAATCTAATTTTTGAGCGTTTCCTTAACCCTGAGCGTATCTCAATGCCTGATATTGATATTGATTTCTGTGATGAAAGACGCAATAAAGTAATAGATTATATTAAAAATAAATATGGTGAGGATAGTGTTACTCAAATAATCACCTTTGGTAAAATGAAGGCACGGGCTGTTATCCGGGATGTGGGTAGAGTTTTGAGTATGCCTCTGGCTGAAGTAGATCGTATCGCTAAGTTAATTCCTGAAGGTCCCAAAGTGAATTTAGAAGATTCTCTCGCTCAAAGTCGTGAACTCAGGGAAGCCTCAGAATTAGATGAACAGCACATAAAATTATTTAAAATATCAAGAATCCTTGAAGGAATGAATCGGCATTCTTCAACTCATGCTGCAGGTGTGGTTATTGCCCCGGGAGATCTCACCGATTATGTTCCTCTTTATAAGTCCAGTAATGGTGATATTACTACCCAGTATGACATGAAGAGTGTAGATAAAATCGGTCTTCTGAAAGTAGATTTTCTGGGACTTCGAAATCTTACTGTTATTGATAATACTGTAAAGATGTTGAAAGAAAAAGATATCTCAGTTGATATAGATAAGATTCCGGAAGAGGATGAACTTACACTCTCCCTTTTTGGTGAAGGTAAGACAATTGGAATTTTCCAGTTTGAATCAGCTGGAATGAGGGATTATTTAAAGAAGCTCAAGCCTTCCGGTATTGAAGATTTAATTGCTATGAATGCTCTATACCGTCCTGGTCCAATGGAAATGATTGGCGATTTTATCGAAAGGAAACAAGGACGGGCAAAAATTGAATATCTGCATCCGTCTCTAGAACTAATACTTAAAGATACATACGGGATTATAGTGTATCAGGAACAGGTGATGCAGATTGGAAGCCGGATAGGAGGTTTCTCATTAGCAAAAGCAGACCTTATGCGTCGTGCGATGGGGAAAAAGCAAGTTGCGACAATGAGATCACTCAAGAAAGAGTTTGTCGAGGGTGCTTCTAAGAAAGGTATTGACAAAAGAATAGCCAGTAAGATATACGCTTTGATTCAGAAATTTGCCAGTTATGGTTTTAATAGGAGTCACAGCGCCGCTTATGCAGTTCTTGCTTATCAAATTGGATACTTAAAAGCTCATTATCCATCTGAATTTATGGCAGCTAACTTGAGTAGCGAGATCAATAATAAGGATAGAGTTATTATTCTTTCCAATGAAGTAAGAAGCATGGGATTAGAAATTCTGCCCCCTGATATAAATTATAGTGAAGTATATTTTGCTCCTAATGATAAATCAATTAGGTATGGTTTGAATGCCATAAAGAATGTTGGAGAGAAGGCGGCAGAAAATATTGTTTCTTCCAGAAAGAGAGAAGGAGGTTTTAAAACTCTTTTTCAATTTGTTGTTGCTTTAGATTTGAAATGTGTAAGTCGTAAGGTTTTAGAGTGTCTGATTGCTGCCGGTGCGACTGACTCTTTAGAGGGAAATAGAGCGCAAAAGTTTGGTACTGTTGATATTGCAATTCAATACGCACAATCACTCCAGGCTGAGAGAGACAATAAACAGGTGAACCTTTTTCAATTAGGAGGAAATACTACCAAATCAGTGTTATCGGAACCGAGTCTTCCTGATATTCCACCGTGGAGTGATAATAAAAGATGGTTTAAAGAAAAGGAACTAGTTGGTATGTATCTGACAGGGCATCCGCTTTTGCAATATACGACAGAGATTGAAACTTTCTCAAACTATGACTTTACCGAGCCCCTGTCAAGATTCGATAAAGAAATAGTGAAATTGGGAGGAATAATTTCCAAGATCAAGAAACTTATGGATCGTAAGAATAGGCAGATGGCTTTTATCACACTTGAAAGTTTGAATGGAACTGTAGAAGCCATTGCGTTTGCAGATATATATGAAAGGTTTAAGGAAAATATTAAGGTTGACAATCTAGTTTTCGTTCAAGGAAAAGTGAGTCGGCGAGGTGAGAAGGATGAAAGAATCCTGGTAGAAAGTATAAACCCTCTTAAAGGATTGATGGATAGAAAATCAAAAAATCTTAATATCCGACTTGAAGCTGAGAAGATAGAAAAGTCTGATATTGAAAATCTGAAGAAATTAGCCACGCAGTACAAAGGGGATTGTGATTTAATTTTACATATTTATGATAAAAACAAGAACAGTAGAATAGTACGATCAGGTTCAGTAAAAGTGAGTCCAAATAAAGAACTTATTGATAAACTCAGAAATGTTCATGGTGAAAAAAATGTCTGGATTGAGTAATGATAGCTGTAATTCAAAGATCTAAAAATGCATGTGTTTCCATAAATGAGGAAATTGTAGGTAAAATTGATAATGGTTTGGTTATCCTCTTAGGAGTATGTAAGGGTGATAAAGAAACTGATGCCGATTTTTTAGCAGCTAAAGTTTCTGGTATGAGGATATTCAGTGATAATAATGGGAAAATGAATTTGTCTGTAAATGAAGTGAGCGGCAGCGCACTTGTTATTTCTCAATTCACACTTTGCGGCGATTGGCGAAAAGGAAGGCGTCCTAGTTTTATTAATGCAGCACCACCGGAAGAAGGGGAACGTCTGTATAAATATTTTATGAATTGCTTGAAAAAAAATGGGTTACCGGTTCAATCTGGGATTTTTGGAGCAATGATGGATGTGCATTTAATAAATGATGGTCCTGTAACTTTTGTGCTGGATAGTAAGTTAAAGTAGTGTTTTATATAATGAATGATAATTTTTACAAAAAACCCAATGTTTCAGAAAAACTTTTTGGCAATGGCTATAAATTATTGCCTTCAGTTAAAGAACTTTTTGAACTTGAACTGGCTAACCTTGAGTTTTTAATTCTGAATGAAGAAGAATTGATTGAAAGAAGTGCTTTTTTTAAATCAGTTAATGGTAAACTAACAAAACATTTTTTGCTTTACTCAAATTCATCAGCATCTCTTTCTAAAGATCAGTCAGCAAAAACAAAGGCATATTTTGAAAACGGAAAGTTTGCCACTGGTTATGCGACTCATAACCTTTTTCCATATCGTGGAAAGTTTCATCCTCAATTAATTAAAGCTTTAATCAATATTATTGGAATAAAAAAAAGTGAAACTATTTTAGATCCAATGTGTGGTAGTGGAACCACGAATATTGAGTCTGCCTTAATGGGTATAAATTCTCATGCTATTGATTTAAGTCCTTTTTGTCAATTTATGACAAAAGTAAAGTATAATAGTTTATCTGTAAATATTGAAATATTAAAAGGTATCTCTAATAAATCAGATCAATTATTCAATTTTTTTAATGTTAACGATATAAAAACGCAATTACAAAAAATAACTGATAATGAAAAATTAAAGGTTTATGAATTAGCACTACTTGCTTTCTTAGATTCTCTTGGATATTCTAAAAGAGTAGTTAAATCTACGCATAGACAGCTTTTTACAAAAGTTTTGAAAAAATATGAAGATACAATTATTAATTTTATATTAAATAGTTCTAAATACATAAATAATGTAGGAACTGTTACCATTTTAGAAAATGCTACTGCAACGAAAATGCCATTGAAAAATGGTTCAATTGACGGAGTTATTACTTCACCACCATATTCCTTTGCGATAGATTATGTAAAAAATGATGAAGCTCAATTAAAGTATTTAGGATATGATGTTGAGAAACTTCGAAAAGGAATGGTTGGTCTGGGTGGAAAAAATAAGAACGAAAGACTTGAAAATTATTTTCAGGACATGGATGTTGTTTGTTCAGAAGTTTCAAGAGTTCTCAAACTGGAAAAATATTTTGTTATGATAATCGGTTCAAATACAAATCAAACTGGTGGAATCAGATTAGAACAAAAAATTATTGATTCTTGCTCAAAATATAATTTTAATCTTGTTAAAAATATTCTGAAACCCATTAAAGGTATGAGAAATACAATGAAAGATGAATATATTTTATTCTTCAAAAAGGAGATTAATTGAAAACAGTAAATGAAAAATATATCAATGTAATTGAGAATAATACATTCTATTATTTCGATGATGAATTTGAAGAAATTTATGAAAAACATATTTTTAGTGTAAAAGAAGCCATTCTTTATCTGAAAAATGAAGTAACAAATAATGGTTGTAAAAAAGAAGTTTTTACTAATTTTCTTTTAGCAAAAAAAGAAATAGGTTTAAAAGCGATTTTAGCTATAACAGGCTTTTCTAATGAAAGTTTGAAAAGATTAATTACAGTAATTCGGATTATTAATGATAATGAAGTAAATAAATTAGTTCTGAGAAAATTTTGGGATGACATTTCTAATGAAAAAGAAATATCAGAATGGGGCACGAATAAGATAGAAAAATTAATAATATCAAATGAGCATTTCAGAAATGGTTTAATAAATATTTTTTTTGAAGGTTCTACTCATAGTTTTTTTCAACAAACATTACCTGCTTTTGAATTACAAAAATTAAGTTTAGAAAAACTCCAATTCAATATTAATGCTTTGATAGACACTTTAGCCAGATATAAAGAAAAAGGTTCAAGAGCTGCAAAAGGAAAAAATAATCCAGAAGTTATTATTGAAAAATTACTTAATTCGTTAAATATTTCTTTTGAGAAAGGTGATTTAAATGAACTGATAGAATATGAATCAGACACTAAGAGAACTATGGATTTCATTATCCCTGATAAGGAAAATCCGCTTATTATCATTGAAAGTTCTTTTTTGACAACGACATCTTCAGGTCAAGGGGATAAGTCAAAAATAGAGATCTCAATTGATTCTTTAATCAAAGAACATTACCCTGAAGCCCACTTTTTAGGTTTTGTTGACGGTATTGGTTGGTATGTGAGAAAAGGTGACCTAAGAAGAATGGTTGGTGCGTATGAAGATGTTTTTACTTTTCATCAAGACGAGTTAGAGCGATTTGAGCAATTATTAATAGAGGTGTTTAGTTAGTGATTGATAAATACATCAATAGTGTAATTCAGAGAGATTGTCTGGAAGTTATGCGAAATATTCCAGATGAGAGTGTAGATATAACATTTGCTGATCCTCCCTTTAATCTAAAAAAGAAATATAATGGATATAAAGATAATAAGGAATTTAATACATATTTGAAATGGTGTAAGTGTTGGATATATGAAATGGTTAGGATTACCAAGTCCACTGGTTCTATATTTGTCCATAATATTCCAAAATGGCTTACTTACTATTCGGACATTTTAAATGAAATTGCTTATTTTAAACATTGGATTGCATGGGATGCACCAACCTCACCAATGGGTAAAATGCTTCAGCCTTCTCATTATGGTGTTTTATTTTATGCAAAAGATCGTGAAAAATTAAAATTTTATGAGATCAGACACCCACATAAAAGAGATAGAAGGACAGGTTATTTACAAAAAGATTACGGAGGGAAAAAAAGTAGTTTACACCCCTTCGGTCCATTAGTTTCTGATGTTTGGACAGATATTCACCGAATAAAGCACAATAAATATAGGGACGATCATCCTTGTCAACTACCAATTCATTTGTTAGAAAGAATTATATTGATGTCAACAGATGAAGGTGATATTGTACTCGATCCTTTTGTTGGAACAGGAACAACGGCAATCGCGGCTAAAAGGCTAGGTCGTAAATATATTGGTTTTGATATTGATAAAAATTATATAAGTATTGCAGAGAAACATCTTTTACAAGAGATTATAAAGTCAAGAATTGGAAATGTTTGGGTTAGTTTCTTTTTAAACGAAGTTGTTACAATTAGAGATAAAGATTGGAAGGAGTTATCTAAATACTATTCTTTACCAAAATCAAACAAAGAAATTGATTATACTAAGATTGAATTGAAGAACAAAAGTGAAATAATTCTTCATATTAATAATGGGGGAGATAAAGCGGAGAAAAGGAATAATCGAATCCAACAAACATTATTTAAACAGAAAGAAGAATTACTTTGAATTAGGTAGTCTTGAATGAAAGCAAAAGAACCCGCATATTATAAACTGCCTATCACGAATTGGCCCGAAAGCGAGAGACCTCGTGAAAAGTTAATGAAGTTGGGACCTTTTAAACTTACTGATACGGAGATTTTGGCGATTTTAGTGAGGTCAGGTTCGGGTGATCATTCAGCCTTAGATGTTGCAAGGGAAATCCTTACCAGGTCAGGCGGATTATCAAAATTAGTTAAAATGGACTACAATGATATCCTTACTCTTGGAGTAAGAGGTGTAGGTAAAACCAAAGCAGTTACGATTATTGCGGCGATGCAGCTTGTAAGAAGATTGCAGTCGGAGGCAGCCAAATCATCGGACAAAATAATTAAGTCTTCAGATGAGGTAGCTCAGATATATGGCCCGAGACTTAGAGACCTTAAAAAAGAGATTTTTATGGTTATCTTGTTAGCAAGCAACAATAAAGTCATAGATGATACTGTTATTAGTGAAGGAGTGCTTAACGCTTCCGTTGTTACTCCCCGAGAGGTTTTTCGTTCTGCTTTGCTTGCTAATGCCGCTGCAGTCATTTTAATACATAACCATCCCAGCGGGAATTTAGAACCCAGTAAAGAGGATATTCAACTAACAAAGCAGATGGTAGAAGCAGGTAAAGCTATGAATATTCCTGTGTTAGATCATATTATAATTGCTGGTGATGGATATACCAGTTTTGCAGACCGTGGGCTTATTTATTTTGAAGCTAAATAAAATATCATTTATTTTATTGTTCTGATTTATGAGTTGTATTATCATAAAGAGATCCGTCGATGGAAAAAGGTTATATTTACAATGAATAGCACAATGTATAACACCTTGGTTTTAAGTAGACTCATTAATATTTTTTGTTTTATAAAATATAGATAATAAATTTAGATTGATGGTGAAATATTTTGCTAAGGA
>JADHYC010000027.1 GCA_016782645.1 Fidelibacterota bacterium
CCGATTAGAGACTATGCTTTTTTACCTAACTAAAAAGTCGGGATACGAAATAGGGATACGGATTTAGGGATACGGAAGGTCTCGACGGACAATATTTGACAATATATGACAATATTTGATAGTATGATTTTAACAATAACTCTTAATGTAAAACTATTAACAGGGTACTTCTCGACGGTGAAGGTACTATGTACCCCCGCCGCGACTCGAACGCGGGCACCCGGCTCCGGAGGCCGGTGCTCTATCCACCTGAGCTACGGGGGCATAAAAAATAATTTAAATATATAATTCAAAGACCAAAGTAATTTATGACATTTTAAAAAAAAGAGGGCGAATTTCTTCGCCCTCTTTCAATATTTTCCGAAAGGTAATTTATTTTTTATCGTCAACAACTTCGAAATCAGCATCCTCTATATTTTTATCTTTATCCTCGCCAGCAGGTTCTTGCTTGGGAGGTTCAGTGGTAGTATCACCACTTGGAGGAGGTGGAGGGGCCTCTGTCTTCACACGTTCATACATTTTAGCAGATACTTCACTCCAAACTTTATTTACATTGTCTAAAGCATCTTTCACAGATTGAATGTCAGACCCACCCTGCACCTTTTTTAATTCTTCAATAGCCGTATTGATTTTTTCTTTTTCGTCAGGTTTTAATTTTTCGCCATATTCTTTTATATTTTTCTCGGTTTGATAGATCATCGCATCTGCCTGATTTCGTATATCAACCTCTTCTCTGCGTTTCTTGTCTTCTTCCTCATGCATCTGAGCATTTTTTATCATCTTTTCCTTTTCTTTATCTGTCAAACCACTTGAAGTCTGAATCCGAACACTTTGCTCCTTTCCTGTGGCTTTATCTTTCGCAGAAACGTTAAGAATACCGTTTGCATCAATATCAAATTTTACTTCAATTTGAGGAACTCCACGTGGAGCCGGTGGTATACCATCAAGGTGAAATTTTCCAATACTCTTATTATCTAAAGCCATTTGACGCTCACCTTGAAGAACATGAATCTCTACAGTCGTTTGACTATCAGCGGCTGTTGAGAATATTTCACTCTTTTTTGTCGGAATAGTTGTATTTCTATCGATTAATCTGGTCATTACACCACCAAGTGTTTCAATACCCAGTGAGAGTGGGGTTACATCAAGCAGCAGAACATCATGAACTTCTCCACCAAGAACACCACCTTGAATAGCAGCACCTATTGCCACTACTTCATCTGGATTCACTGTTTTATTTGGCTCTTTACCGAATATTTCCTTCACTAACCGCTGGACTTTTGGAATTCTTGTGGAACCACCAACAAGGATAACTTCATTAATATCAGATTTTGATAGACCTGCATCTTTTAATGCTTGCTGACATGGTCCTTGAGTTTTATCTATTAAGTCTCCAACGAGCGATTCAAACTTAGCTCTTGTTAATTTTTCAAGCATATGGATAGGACCGGCAGCACCGGCAGTGATATAAGGCAAATTAATCTCAGTTTCCTTATTTGAAGAAAGCTCAACTTTTGCTTTTTCCGCTGCTTCTTTTAATCGCTGCAAAGCCATGGGGTCTTTTGTAAGGTCTATACCTTCCTTCTTTTTGAACCCATCCACCATCCACTCAATTACCCTTTGATCAAAATCATCTCCTCCTAAATGTCCATCACCACTTGTGGATTTAACTTCAAACACTCCATCCCCAATTTCCAGGATCGAGATATCGAAAGTACCGCCACCCAGATCATATACAGCAATCTTTTCATCTTTCTTATTATCAAGTCCATAAGCTAATGCAGCAGCCGTGGGCTCGTTAATTATTCGTTTGACCTCCAGACCGGCAATTTTTCCAGCATCTTTTGTTGCCTGACGTTGAGAATCGTTAAAATAAGCCGGTACAGTAATAACAGCATCCGTTATCTTTTCTCCTAATTTTTCTTCAGCTGTTTGTTTCATCTTCTGAAGTACCATAGCACTAATTTCAGGTGGTGAATAATCACGTTTATTTATTCGTATACGGACATCACTATTGGGTCCTTCTATTACTTTAAAGGGTACTTCTTTTATCTCTTGTGGAACTTCATTGTGAAGTCTTCCCATAAAACGCTTTATTGAATAAACCGCATGCTCATGGTTTGTTACTACCTGTCTTTTTGCAGTATCACCTACTACCCTTTGTCCATCTTTCTTAAAAACTACCACTGATGGTGTTATAGGGCGACCTTCATTATTTTCGAGTACTTTAGGCTTTCCACCTTCCATAACCGCAACGCAGGAATTCGTTGTTCCCAAATCAATCCCTATAATTTTTCCCATTTTTTATCTCCTCAATTGATTTCTAATTTTTATTATACATTTCCCTGAAATTTCTTCCAATCCCAAAGGAAATGAAAACAGGAAAAGGCTAAAAAATTAAAATTTTTAAGAACCTATACTGTTTTTATATTGGTTTCACTCTTTCCCAATTTCACAAGTCATACATAACTTGACAAATCGTGTGCCATATATCAAATAAGGCAGAACGTCACACTTTTTATTATCTATTCAATGTATATGTTAAAATATCTGCAATTATGACTTAATTACAGATATCTGTAGAACTATCAGCTATAAAGAGAGATTTCGAGTTTGGTTCTTTCTCCGGGTGAGAAAAGGTCAATTTATTACCCTTTACACCAACAATTATCGGATTCCCCTTACTAAGTATATCCTGAAGAAAATTTTCAGCGATAGGGTCTTCTACTAAAGTCTGAATAGCACGTCTTAAAGATCTTGCTCCATATTCAGGTTTAAAGCCCTTCTGTAAAATTACTTCCTTAGCCTCATCATCTAAAATAATTGTGGTTCCAAAACTCTTCAGATTTTCTTTTATAATCTCCATTTGAATATCAATTATTTTAAGAACATCTTCACGACTTAGTGATCGGAATACAATAGGATCATCTATACGATTCAAAAACTCTGGATTAAAAATCCTTTTCATCTCTTCAAGAACCTTAGACTTTATAGACTCGTATTCCGATGAAGAATCAGACTTTGAAAAACCAAAAGTGCTACCACGAATATTCCTTGTTCCAAGATTTGAGGTCATTATTATAATCGTATTTTTAAAATCAACACGCCTTCCGTAACTATCAGTAAGAATTCCGTCGTCAAATATTTGAAGCAAGATATTAAAAACATCATAATGCGCTTTTTCAATTTCGTCAAAAAGAACAACTGAGTAAGGATGGCGTCTAACTTTTTCTGTAAGTTCCCCTCCTTCTTCATAACCAATATACCCCGGAGGTGCACCTATTAGCCGTGAAACGCTAAACTTTTCCATATATTCAGACATATCTATTCTTATTAGAGCTTCAGGACTGTTGAACAAGCACTGCGATAATACTTTCGCTAATTCCGTTTTCCCAACTCCAGTAGGACCAAGAAAAAGGAAAGAACCTATCGGACGTTTTGGATCCTTTAATCCTTCACGGGCACGACGAATCGCACTGGCAATTGTTTTAATTACTTCGTCTTGTCCAACAATATATTTTTTCAACTCCTTTTCCAGCTCAAGGAGTTTCTTATTCTCTGATGCTGCAATTCGATTAACAGGAATACTGGTCATCATAGCAACAACATCTGCTATATCATCTTCTGTAACGGAAATTCTTTGCTTTTCTCCGTTCCTTTTCCAGTCATTATGAGCTTCTCTTAACTTTTCTTTAAGCTTACGTTCTTTATCACGAAGTTCTGCTGCCTTTTCAAATTTTTGTTCTTTAACAGCATTTTCTTTTAGAAGACGCACTTCTTCCACATTTTTCTCTAATTCAACAATTTCTTCTGGGATGATTATATCCCTTAGATGAACTCTCGAACCCGCTTCATCCATCACGTCAATAGCCTTATCGGGAAGAAATTTATCTGTGATATATCTGTCGCTGAGTTCTACAGCAGTCCACAGAGCCTTATCGGTATATTTCACTAAGTGATGCTCTTCATATCGACTACGCAAACCTTTTAGAATATCAAAGGTTTCTTCTTTTACTGGAGGATTTATAACTATTTTTTGGAATCTACGTTCAAGAGCTCCATCCTTTTCAATGGACTTTCGATACTCATCAAGTGTAGTTGCACCAATGCACTGTATTTCACCTCGAGCTAAAGCGGGCTTAAATATATTTGATGCGTCTAAAGAACCTGAAGCACTACCTGCACCAATAATCGTATGAAGCTCATCTATAAACAATATAATATTGTCAGACTTTTGAAGTTCTAACATTATTGCTTTCATCCGCTCTTCGAACTGACCTCTGTATTTCGTTCCAGCTACAAGCGAAGCCAGATCAAGATCAACAATACGTCTATCATAAAGAAGACGAGGAACTCTCTTTTTTATGATTCTTATAGCCAGTCCCTCCGCAATAGCAGTTTTTCCAACTCCTGGTTCTCCGATCAATACGGGATTATTTTTCTTTCTTCTTGATAAAATCTGTGCCACTCTCTCAATCTCTTTATCCCTACCGATTACAGGATCTAACTCATTCTTCCTCGCTTTTTCAGTAATATCTCTTGAAAAGTGATCAAGTGCCGGAGTCTTAGAGCTCTTTTTCTCAGCACTTGCTCCTTTATTTCTTTTTAAAAGTGGATTTGATAGCTCATTTTTAATATTAAAATAGTCAACACCGAAACTTGATAGTACCTCGTAAGCAACCCCTCCATTTTCCTTAAGTATAGATAAAAGAATATGTTCATCCCCAATTAGTTCGGAGCCTAAATTTTTAGCTTCATTAAAGGTATTTCGCAAAATACGTTCAACACGTTTAGTAAGTGGCATTTGCCCTAATAACATAGTCCCGCCACTTGAACGAACAACATCCTCAATTGCTTTTCTTAAATCATCTATTTCTACATCAAGATTTATCAATATATCAATAGCGATACTACTTCCCTGTGATATAATACCGAGGAGTAGGTGCTCTGAACCCACATAGTTATGACCTAGATGAACTGCTTCCTCTTTTGCGTATCTGAGTATTTGCTGTACTTTTTTTGAGAAGTTACTTTTCATATTTTCTCATAAAACCTCAAGTTCCTGTTTGAATATAAAACGACTTAATATGTAAATCAACTAATCTTTTTTAAATAACGATCATTAATCTATAAATCATGAGACGACAACGAATGATCACGAATATCTCAGTACCTGTAGACCCCTTTTGGAAATGACTTGATGAATCTCATACTTCCAAACCTTTACTTAAGATATATGACCCTATGCGACCTCTCAGCAATTGAAGGATTATGCGTGGCAATAATAAAAGTTTTGTTGAAATTCCTATTTATTTCCATAAGTAAATCAATTAACATCTTGCTATTAAGCAAATCAAGATTACCTGAAGGTTCATCAGCAAGCACTACCAAAGGATTATTTATAAGTGCTCTCGCTACAGCTACTCTTTGACGCTCTCCGCCGGAAAGAGCTGAAGGACGGTGGTTAAATCTCTCTTCCAATCCGACTCGTCTTAACATTTCTTTTGCTGAACTTTCAGCTTTTTCTATGTCAGTTTTATAAATAATTAAAGGTATTATAACATTTTCAAGAGCGGTAAATTCCGGTAGTAAATGGTGAAATTGAAAAACAAAACCAATTCTGGTGTTCCTGAATTTAGCAAACTCCTTTTCTGGCAGTTCAAAGGGATTTTGACCCTGAAAATAAATCTCCCCGGAATCGGGAGTATCAAGAGTACCAATAAGATTAAGAAGCGTCGATTTACCAATACCGGAAGGCCCCATAATCGCTACTACTTCACCTTCATCTATAGTAAATGTGACATTTCTAAGCACTGAAATTTCATTCCTGTTATTCCAGAATGACTTATAAACACTTTCAACTTTTAAAAATGGTAAGTTCTTATCACTTTTCATATTGGATTGCCTCCAGGGGCATAAGTTTTCCAACCCTCCAACTCGGATAGGTTGTCCCAAGAAAAATCAAAGTTGTCCCAGCCAGAAGAATATATACAATATCTAAAAAGTGAACTTCTACTGGCAAATAAGGAATAAAATAAACAGGAGGTAAAGGAATGAATCTGTACGCTGATTGAAGAAGGCAAAGTATCAAAGAGATTATTAAACCAATGATCAAACCCAAGCTTCCAGTTATCATACCTAGACGAAGAAAAATGCTTTTAATATGTTTCTGGTTCATCCCTAAAGCCTGAAGCATTCCAATCTCCCTGATCTTTTCCATAACTAACATAACTAAAGAACTCATGAGATTGAAAATTGCAACGAGAATAATAAAACATAACGCTACAAAACTTCCATATTTTTCCAATTTCATAGCACCAAAAAGTGTTTTATGCAGGTCTTCCCAGCTCAAAATATGAAATCCTTCACCAAGAGATAAAGCTATCTTCTCTTTTATAGAATCTATATCTCTATATTTTTCAAATTTAATGTCAACCCCTGAATAAAAATCACCGTGTTCAAAAATTCTCTGTCCCTCTTTCAATTCAATAAAAGCCAAATTGTCATCATAATCAAAAAGGTCCAATTGAAAAATACCTGAAAGGACAAACTTTCCAACATAGGGAATATTAAAAGCAGCACCCACATTTAAGGGATTTATAACATTTAATGTATCGCCAATATAAAGAGCTAATTTATCAGCAAGATGACACCCTACTAAGATTCCCGGTAAATTCGAATGTGGCACTGAAAAAGTGTTCGTACCTCTTAATATTGAAGAAGTATGTGATAACTGGGAAGACAAATTTAAAGAATCAATAGCTTTTATTCTTACAACAGCATCATTACCAAAAGTTGATAAAATAGCTTTTCTATTAACAAACGGATGTATATCCTTAATCTCTTCCTCTTTTAAAATATTCTTAAACAATTTAATGTTTTCAGAGGAAATTCCTTTACCGGTTATTCGTATATGAGATTCAAGATCAATTACTCTGGAAGTAATTTCGGATTCAAAACCGTTTAATACACTCAATGTAACCAGGAGAGCGAATGATCCTAATGCTATCCCAATAATCGAAACATAAGAGGTGAAAGAGATAAGACCAGTTCTCTTTTTTGATTTAAAGTATCTTAATGCAATCCAATTCAGCAGATTTTTATTCATATCTTAATGCTTCACTTGGAGATAATTTAACAGCTTTCAAAGAAGGATAAACTGTTGCTATTATTGAAAACAAAAGAGCCCCGAGACCAATATAAAGAAAATCTTTCCAACACAACAAAATGGGTAGTTTATTCATGAAATATACATCTTTTGGTATAGAAATTATGCCAGACCTCATCTGTAGCCAGGAAAGAACCAATGCAACAATATAACCCAAAATCGTACCAGCAATTCCAATAAACAATCCTTCAAATAAAAAAATTGATGTAATCTGTTTCCGATTTACTCCCATACCTTTTAAAACACCAATATCTTTTGTCTTTTCGATAACAATCATCATAAGAGAACTAACAACATTAAAAATTGCAACAACAGCAATAAGTCCAAATACAATCAATATTGGAATTCTCTGTACTTTTAACCACTTAAAAAGATTACTGTGAAGATCATTCCAGGTTATTGCATGGTAAGGAAAACCAAGAGTCTCATTGATACGTTTAGCTACCTCATCAACTTTATTGGGTTCCTCAACAATCATTTGATATCCGGAAAAACTATCCCCCATGTTAAAAAGGCATTGAGCTGCAGAAAGACTGGTATATACAAAGATATCATCATAATCTGCTATTCCAGAATCATAAATGCCCGTGATTGTGAAGCGCTCAATTCTTGGTCGATTCACAATTATATTCGCTCCATGCAAAACAAATAAATAGATATCCTCACCCAGCCCAGCGTCAAGAAAATCTGCCAACTTCTGCCCTATTACAATTCCATCAATTCCATCATCGGTACTAAATTTCAAAGCACCTTTTGTTATAAATCCATCAACATTAAGAGTTTTTCGGATGTCGTTCTCAGAGATTCCCTCAATAATGACACCATCGGTCTCATTACCATGGCGAATCATAACATGATTGTGAATGTAGGGTACAATGCATTTAATTTCTTTTATCTTTGAAAGCTCACTTTGAACAAATTGAGTTGAATCAATCGATTCCTGGTAGAAAAGTCGCAATCTTATGTGGGCATCAAAACCCATTAATTTGGTTTTGACTTCTCTCTCGAATCCATTTAATATCGAAATAGTTAATATTAATGCGGCAATTCCAACTGCCAAACCTACAATCGAAATTATACTAATAAAAGATATATAACCTATTTTATGATGGCTAAATAGATGTCGCTTTGCAACGAAAAAAGGAAAAGACATAATTTATACTTGACACGAAGAGACCCCGATACGGTCCCGCCTCAGCGGATCTCCGACATTCTTCCCTACGGAGCAGGCAAAGGCATAAAAATTATTATATAACTTACTGCTCATTGCTTAGATTTTATCAACTAATATTTAAAAATAAATTTTTCAAGCCAAACAAAGATTCTCTTGTGATGAATCTTCCGTGACCTTCAGAAAGGTTTCCATCCGAGTAAGATCATCAAATTTAAAAATTCCATCAGTAGTTCCGAGTTTACTATTCGTGATCCTCTCTAAAATTAAAATATAAAATTTGAAATTTGAAACTTGCATTTTAAGGTTTAAGTCCTCATTTGTGGAAAGAATATAACATCTTTTATTGATCTCTGGTTGGTAAAAAGCATAACTACACGATCGATACCTACTCCAACACCTCCGGTAGGAGGCATTCCATATTCCATAGCAGTTATAAAATCTATATCTAACGTTTGAGCCTCCTCATCGCCTAATTCTCTTAATCGGCTCTGTTTCTCTAATCTTTCACGTTGATCTATTGGGTCATTAAGCTCAGTAAATGCATTAGCAAATTCCTGTCCACCAATATATAATTCAAAACGCTCAACAATCTTATCCGATCCATTGCGTTTGGTCTTGGCAAGAGGAGAAATCTCCTTAGGATAATCAATTACAAAAGTAGGTTGAATAAGATGATGCTCCACAAAATTATCAAAAAGAAGTCCTATTAATTTCCCATAATTATAATCAGATTTTATTTCAATGCCCTTTTCTTCACACAAAGAACGCAAATCCTCTTCCGAAAAAGGTTTTATATCACAGCCAACATACTCCTCAAGCAAATCAAACATTTTCCGTTTCTCAAATGGAGTACTAAAATCAATATTGTAGTCCCCAAATTCGAATTGGTTCTTGCCGATTTTTTTTGCCACAAATTTGAAATACTCTTCTAAAAAATCCATCAGGTAATTGTAATCGACATAAGTTTGGTAAAATTCGAGAGATGTAAATTCAGGATTATGGTTTCTATCAACTCCCTCATTTCTGAAATTTTTCGATATTTCATAAACTTTCTCAAACCCACCAATAATCAATCGTTTGAGATATAATTCATCTGCAATTCTTAAATAGAAATCCCTATTTAATACATTATAGAATGTTTTAAATGGTTTTGCGAAAGCGCCTCCATAAATTGGTTGAAGTATAGGCGTTTCAACTTCCAGAAATCCATAAGTATTTAAAAACTCCCGAGTCCATTGGATTATTTTACTTCGCAATTTAAAGACATCTTTAATAGAGGGATTTACTATTAAATCAAGATAACGCTGTCTATATCTCTGCTCTTTATCAGAAAAAGCATTAAAAACATTACCGTCCTTTTCCTTCACAATTGGAATTGGGCGAAGATTCTTTGCTAATAATTTTAATTCTTCGGCGACAACAGTAATTTCACCCGTCCGAGTTTCAAAAACATTACCGGTTATTCCAACTATATCACCAATATCCAGCAGTTTAAATAGCTTGTATTCAAGTTTTCCAATTTTATTCTCTTGAAAATATATTTGAACTTTACCATTTTCATCCTGAATATGACAAAAACTTGCTCTTCCCATTTGACGAATAGCCATTATACGACCAGCAACTTTTACAATGACTTTGTTTTCCAACTGATTAAAATTATCAATTACATCATTACATGAGTGGGTTTTTAAAAATTCATATTCATAGGGATTAAAATTGAGTTCTTTTATCTTCTGAAGTTTCTCACGTCTAATTTTTAATATCTCAGCAAGTGATTTCCCTTCTGGTTGCTCTAAATTATTCAATACTAACTATTCTCCTTCTCTGCGCTCATAATAAGATACTGATGTAAAAATTTATCAATATATCCATCCATGACAGCCTGGATATTACTATTTTCAACTTTTGTTCGATGGTCTTTTACCATAGTATAGGGTTGAAAAATATACGAACGTATCTGGTTGCCCCATGAAATATCCTTCTTACTTTTTTCAATTTCCGACTTCTCCTTATCCTTCTCTTCTTTTATATGTTGATAAAGACGGGTTTTGAGAATCTTCAAGGCAGTTGCTTTATTTTTATATTGTGATCTCTCATTCTGACACTGAACGACTATACCAGTTGGAATATGAGTAATCCTGATAGCCGAATCAGTTTTATTAACGTGCTGCCCACCAGCACCACTAGCTCGATAAGTATCTATTCGTAAATCTTCCATATTAATATCAATATTAATATCGTCTTCAACTTCCGGATATACAAAAACTGAAGCAAAAGAGGTGTGTCTGCGATGGTTGGAATCAAACGGAGAAATCCTTACCAAACGATGGATACCCGATTCGGCTTTAAGATAACCATAAGCATAATCTCCCTTAACCTCAACAGTGACATCTTTAATACCTGCTTCATCTCCCTCAATTAAATGGATAATTTTCCCCTCCATACCAGTGCGCTCAACCCAACGAAGATACATCCTTAATAGCATTTCAGCCCAATCCTGAGATTCCGTTCCTCCCGCTCCGGGATGAATTGTCAGAATTACATTTTTTTGATCATCCTCACCACAAAACATAGTTTGCAATTCAAGTTTATGGATCTTTATTTTTAGATTGACTAACATATTATTTAATTCAGGAAGAATTGATTCGTCATTTTCCTCTTTAGCCAAATCAGCTAATTCACTAACTTCACTGTATAAATCATCTATAGAGTAATATTGTTGGAGTTTAGTCTCGATAAGACGAATCGATTGCAGAGTGGATTGAGCCTTTTCTTTGTCGTTCCAGAAATCAGCTTCGGAAATTTTCAGGCGTGCATTTTCCAATTGGCGTTGTTTTTCTTCAACGTCAAAGAAACCTCCGAAGTCCATCTACTCTTGGTTCTATATCAGCTATTTCAGCTTTAATATCTGTTATCACTTTAAATTATCTTTATAACTATTTTTTGATAATAGAGTCAGAAGGCTTTAAAGGAGAAAAATCTTTATAGCTCGAAAGAACTATATAAGTGCGCGTTTGTAAAACACCAGGCCAGGATTGAATTTCAGATAAAAGTTTCTCCAAAGTTGAGGTATTTTCAGTTTGAATTTTTAGTAGATGAGAACCTTCCCCGGTAATTGAGTGACATTCTATTATATCATTAACTTCTTTACTTCTTTTAATAAATTCTTCGTATTGACTTGATGGAGATGTCATTACAAAAATGAATGCAGTAACATCTTTACCAATTGCGGAATTATTTACTTTAGCATGGTATCCATCTATGATACCCTTTTTTTCTAACTTTCTCATTCTTTCACTTACAGCAGGAATTGTCAATCCTACTTTCTCAGCAATTCGATTTCTCTGGATTCTTCCGTCCTTCTGAAGAATATCCAGAATCTGAACATCAATATTATCGATCATCTCAAACTCCTATTTAAAATTGCAATTTTGATTCTTTATCATAAAAAACAAATAGCCGTATTTTGATCTATTATGGTCTAGTTCTGTAATAATCCATCATTGCAAATACATACAACAAACTCATAACCTGACTGGTATAAGACAATGAAGTTAATATATATTGTGTAGGTTTTACTGGAACTACAACAGTATCATTTGGCTTAATTTCAGGAATTAATTCTGAATTACCTGTATTTAAAAATTCTTTAACATTAACAGAAACCACAAGATATTCTCCATCCTCTTCTTCAGCATGAATTATCTTAATCTTAGATAACTTTGCCTTAGCAGTTGGTCCGCCAGCTGAGGATAAAAGTTCAACAAGATCTACTCCAATAGGAACCTCATAAATTCCAGGTTGCCTTACTTCACCCCAGACTTTTACTGTCATTAAAAAGGCATCAGTGCCGGGAGAAAAAATATACCTTGCGGCACTGCGTTTATCCACAGTACGGGCACTTTTTTGTGTTGAAGACCTACCAACATCCTGACCTAAAAGAATTGAAGTCATTAAAAGAATTATTACTAAAGCAAAATATCTCTTCAATTAACCTCTCCTATTGTTTAATAGAAAAATATCCCCAAAATGATTCAGAACCTGAAATCTCAATCCACAGTGAATCTCTCTCAATATAATACTCACCAGCAATTATATCTACTCGCCATTTATAACTTACTCCATTTGAAAGCTCATTTTGTTGAGCCATTCCGTCATTATTAAAACCAATACTTTGTAAATAATCCCCATAATTTGGCGGACTCATTCGAGAAATCCAAATAACTTCTTTTGGATAAATTTTCTCAACTCTTATTAAATATTCATTTGAAGAATAATGGTAAAAATCCTGCCACTCAAAAACTGGATTAATATCTGAAATTTCTCCCGAAGGATAATTAAGATCAACTTTTTCAACAATTCCATAGTATATCGTATCCGAGCGGGGACTTTTATTTCCAGCCTGATCATAAGCTCTTAGAAAATAAAAATAATCAACATTAAAATTCACAGAATTATCAGTAAAGGATGTATCTTCACCGCCTATTCCAAAAGCATTTACGTCAACTAAAAGCTTAAAACCATTATCTGGACTAACATCTGCCCTATAGATCTTATACCCTGAAATGTCTTCATCTGGATTCTGATACCATTCAAGAAAAATACCATCACTAGATTCATAAGCATCTATCCCTCTCTCTAAAGTATCTTCAGGCGCAGACTTTTCCACCCATCTTGGAGTAAGAGGCGGCTCAGGGTCTTCAATACTTTCACCACATCCGGTAATAATACCACAAACAATTAATGTAAAAATGGTCGTGTAAATAAATTTACTCTTAAAAATCAAAGAGTTATTCCTCCTCCAATTCTGTGGCTGGCACCTAAATCATGATTTAAAAATGCATAATCAATACAAAATAATCTTTTCAAAGCCTTAAAATTTAAACCTAATCCAAATGTTAATCCAGATTTATTTAAGCCTGTTCTTAAATTTATATGATCATATAAAATAATCTCTGCACCATACCGAAATTTATCATCATAGCGATACTCCTTCTCCATTCCGATATTTAAATGCATATGCCACTTTTCAAAAGGTTGCTCCAAGGCAAATGAAAATACAGGTCCAATGCGAATCACATCCTGGCGTTTTGTATTCCAATAAATCGTTGTTCCGGCTACATCCCGAATAGATAATCCCACGCTTAGGCTTCCAAGATTCCTAATATCAAAGATCTCTTCGCCGTTGACTCTTAATCTACTACCAACATCAACACCTAATCCATAAGCTTCTAAGTTATAGAGTTTTTTATGTATAATTTTGAAGTTAATACCGAATGGGATTTCAACTATAAATTTTGAATACCGCCATCCAAGATTTATAACTTTCGACGTAAATTTACCATAGGAAAAAAATATAGCATTCTCCGTATCTTGAAATGTTTTTAAAGGCAAACTGGCTAATATGGCAACGGAGTCTTTTCGCATTTCCTGATCAGATATTTGTCTCAATATATCCGGCCTAATAGGTATATCATCAACTCCAAACCGAATCCAACTTAAAGCAGCGGAAGAATTTTTCGAAATAGGAATTGCTATTCCAAAATAATTGTGATTTGCCAAGCCAAATTGAGATGTATACATTAATCCAATATATTTATTCTTTAAATATGATAAACCTGCGGGATTACTAAAAAATGAAGTCCCTGAAAAGTCGAGTGATCCCAGTGTATTTGACATAGCTAAAGCACGGGCACTTACACCTAATTCTAAAAATGAATCAGCGTATTCGCCACTATATCCAGTCTGAAATAGCAAAAAAAGGATCGAAATCAATCGAACTATTCTATTCATCTTGCTTTTGCTATCTTTCCAATTGAGCTCGATACTTTACCACCTCTCTTTGCATAGATTTTATAAAAGTAAACACCATTTGCAACAAAATTTCCATACTCATCTAAGCCATGCCATATTACCTCATGATATCCACCTTCATTCATATCAATATCTGTACTAAAAATAGATTCATTATCTAAAACTTTTATTAAACGCCCAGATAATGTATAAATTTTTATTTGTAGTGTTTCTACCCGCTGTGTAAGTTCATATATAAAAACAGTTCTATCTTTAAAAGGGTTGGGGAAATTGCCATAATCAATTAGCCTTAGTTTATCACTAACAATAAAATCAATTCTTTCCGTAGATATGTTTCCGGCAGCATCGCTAAGCGAAACCTCTATAAAATGCTCGCCCCAGTCCAATTCAGGGCGAAATCGTGCTGAAACATAGCTCCCACCGACTACAGTATCAGGAATGCTAAGAGATGAGAAGGCAACCCTATCATCATTTAAAATTACCTCAATCCCACTACTATCAAATTTTACACCGTTATCATCTTCTCCTATTATAGATATATTTGGCTTTTGTGAAACATAAGAATTTTGAAAAAATCGCTGTCCTTCAAGATTCAACTCCAACATAGGAGGTTTATTATCATTACATCTTAATAAACTAAATTTCCCTAAGGTTGAAGTCCCAGTACTTAGTATTTTTTCAACTGAAGCTGTTTTCTCTTTAATCCAGATCTGTAATAGCGGGTTCCGTCGTCCTATTGATACATTATTTAACTCTGTATCTGTAAGATCATTTGCATTAATACTAACCCAAACACCATTAACCGATATTGGTGAACATAAGCTTAAATCAAAACTCATCTTAGAATAATCACTTGATGGCGAAATTAATTCAAAATCAGGTTGATTGGAGATACCGGTTATAGTATCTATATCAACTACAATTACAGAAGAATCCACAATTCCATCAGGATGAATTGACAAAGAAAAAATACCCTCAAAACAGAGCGTATCGTGATCTACTCCATTATAAGTAGTCCCTACACCAGGTAATAATGGAAAAGTTTTGACAAATATAGAATCGATCAATTCATTATTTATCTCATTTGATTCAGAAACTGTATTTGCAGGATCAATAATCACTTTAAAAGTTTCAAAGCGTCTCCCAAGTATTCCTGGTACTCTAAAAGTCACATTTCTATCGGGAAGAATTTCAAAACTCAGGTCTCCAAATAGTGTATCAGCACTTTCCGAAATTTTATGATAAACTCTTGCGTTAATATCAAGAGTATCATCACCAATATAATTCATTGTCACGTTAAGTTCAGGAAACCTGGTCCCTCCCTGTTCTATTTTTACCGGATATATATCTGGCTCTTGCTTAATTCTTATAGAGTAAATTGGACTTTTAAGAGTATCAAAAGCCACAAAACGTACTGCAATTAATTTACCGGGAGTCATTACTTTAAAAGGATTTTCTAATTGCCACTGTGCTACATTTCCTTCGCAAGGTATCATTTGTTTTTTGATAATGGAATTTGTATCTTGAAAACTTACAACGTGTTCTATTCCATTATCATCAAGATACTCACTAGCATAAGTTGTATCAATTTCACATATAAGAGATTGAATATTTTTAATATTAGTATTTATACTAACTGTGAATTCTTCATTTTTATGAGGCATTCTAGGATTACATTCAAATCCATAAAAACTAAGCCCTTTTATACTAAAAAGTGTTGCACCATGAGCATCTTTTGTTCCATCACTACTCCGAAGATAATAATTTATAAATGATTCTCCCGGAATTATGTCATCTGGCAAAGTCAGTTGGTAACTAAAGTTCTGACCAGAAAATGGTTCTATTATTGTGTTTTTAAGCAACCTATACCTATTCAGATCATAGAGTTGAATAAATATCTCACCTTCTTCATCTTCATAAAAAGGTAATTCACCTGCAAGTGTAACCGTATCTCCAGATGCAGGATTTTCTTCATCAATCGATAAAGTCGCTTTTTTATCAGGGAAAGGTAATTTTACTGTTGGATCTCCAATAAGATTATACATATGCACCATTGATAATCTTAGGTGATCAAAGTAATCCTGTTCTGTGAGATATTTTACCTTTGCGATTTGTATTGCCTTACCAACCGTCATCTCTGGCTTAAATATAAAATCGTAAAAAGGTTTATCTATAAGATAATCATTTTTTATCCATCCTATACTTGAAGCTCCCCATAATCCAATTGCCCCTCCATTTTCAGCAAGTAATACATGCTCACCTAAACCAGTGACATTGGTGAAATCGCCAGTAAAACAGGTCATACTAGTTAAAAATGGCAGCCTGTCTAAATTGTCAAGTAGAGGTATATGAGAAGTATTAAATAAAGAACGGTCAGCCCAAACAGCACCCCCTCCATGCCCCATAAAATTGGTTAGAACCAAGCCATTATTAAACAAGTAAATTAAAGTATCTGAACCTCCCCAAAATGGAGTTTGCCGGGAGGATGGATTTATATAAATTCGATTGATACCGAATTCTTTTGATATTTGCCTCTTAATCATATTTTCGGATTGGTTTTTAAATACTTCTTCTTTACCTGCTATAAAAAGTAATTCATTTTTCCAAGGATCAATAAGTTCTTTATTTTTATAATTAATGCGCTTTTCAATAAGAGTTTCTAACTCCTCATCGGTTGAACAGGGCCATCGCCCTATAGCAAATTCCGGCACATCGCTATATTCATCTACTAATGTAAACCAGTGATCACATGCACTGGCTCCAAATTTGTAAGTTTGGAAGAAAAATGAGGGCACAGATTCTTCCTCTCTTATATTGGCATCCCCAATTATTAAAACATATTCCGGAACCGGTTCCCAGTTATAATAGAGATATTTAAGAAATTTTTTCAAAGCATAAGGACTCACAATACCAAAATTGAATTCATTATTAATATCCTGAATGCTCACAACTTTTGAATCGTATCCAATCTCTCTATAAAATTCCACAAGTTTATCTAAACTGTATTTCCATTTTTGTGTAGTAATAATTAAAACATCCGTCTCTTCATTACTGCTTTTTAACCCAAAGATTGTATCTGGTTCAATAGAAATTGGTACTTTGATCCCTTCACTACTTGCAGCATAATAAAGTGTGCTATCGTTATGAACGTAATCTTCAATAACTATTGAATAAGTTTTCATACTCCGATTGTAATTGATTTCAAAATCACGAAGTTTGCTTTTCCCAACTTTATAAACCGAAATATCCGGATTTGAAAAATTGTCAATGGTAAAATGGTAAAGTCCATCTTGAATCCCTTTTAAAGGATAAAAATCTATAAAATCATTATATGCCTTATACAGCCTGTAATAGTGAATCTTATACCAATCTAACAGAACCTTATCATATCTATTTGTAGGATCATCACCTGCTACAGTTATTTGAATTTTATTTTCCTTATGTTTTAAGAACTTATTTTGCAAAACTTGAGATGGAATATTTTTTATAATATGCGGTGTCTGTCCAATCCATGTTCCTATAGCTGCCTGTATATTATTTATATGTACTGTTATATCATGCTTAGCAGTACTGTGCTCGCTTGGGTATGTTATTCCATGCATTCCTACTTCAATATCAAAACTTTTTACTGTATTTGTATTTGGGTATGGAATCTGGAATGAGTATGATTTTGTTGTTCCACCATTAATCCCACTATCGAAAAACCAATGATCTCTAGTATACGAGGGTAAATCAACATCTACTCTTCCCAATCGGTCAAAGTGGTTATTTTCCTCAATATGCATAGCATATAAATAATCGTGTGGAACTATTGCCTGATTAGATTCAACAGTCGGTTTGGTAGATTCATCTGCATAGCGCAGACCATTTTCTTCACCCCACGTAATCCAATATATATTCTTATCAGTGAAGGGATCATGTTCATAATCTGCTACACTATTTCGATTTCTTTGTCCAATAAATTCTACATAGTCATTTTTATTAAAAACACCATCAGATTCACCTGCAACGTATATCGGAATTTCATATCCTTTATTAAAAAGCCGAAACGTTCTTGGATCGACCCCTTTAATCGAGGCACCACTATCTGCTAAACATTTTTTCGATATTCGATATATACCATCGATTTCAACTACGATTCTCATTAAATCTTTTCCAATTAAGATATCAAACTGAGGTTTAGAAAAACCTTCCTTTCTTCGCCTCCGAATAACAGTCTCTGAAAGATTTAACGCTTTTAGAACTGGATCCGAGGATAACCTCGAGTCTTCAACTAAATTAGTAGTACGATCTATGTGAACACTAACAGTTAGCTCTTCAAAATAGTTTAATGTATGACCATCACTTAGAATTAGATAAGGGAAAATAACAACCTTTGTGAGTGGAACACCACTTTTGTAACCTATAAAACTAACTTTTACCCTTTTTTCAGGATATGATTCTGTCCATTCAAATTTATCAGTATCAAAATCATCGCTGAATTTATCAAAAGAATACCCTGTTATGGGATAATCCCGAAAAATTTCAATATTTGCTGGTAAATTAAAGGTTCGCTTATTTTGTTCCTTTACCTCAATTTTTATCTCCTCTGGTAAAGCATTAAATATTTTTATATATCGAGGTAATGCAGGATACCCAATATGACTGTCAGTATGTAAGTCACCTAACGTTATTTTACATTCATTATAATTTTCTTGTGAAATAATTTCAGCTTTAGGTTCTGGAATAACAGCTTTCCATACCCAACTATCTTCTGATAGCCAACTCTCCTCAATTTGAATTTTGGAAGAAGAATTGAAATTTGCCGTTTTACAAATCGCTTTATTTATTGCTGAATAGAAAAAAAAAGACAAGCAAACAATAAAAAAAATATTGAGACTTAACCATTGCTTACTTTTCATCACCAATAAAAAACAATTTATTTAAAAGTCCTCTTAATGTATCCTCATCTACACTTCGATAAAATAGTCCTTGATATGCAACAGCAATTCTTTGTGCTTCCTCAGAAACTACAACTACTACTGCATCTGATTCTTCTGAAATACCTAAGGCTGCCCTGTGTCTCGTGCCGAGTAATGGATCAAGATCAGGATTTTCAGACAGCGGAAGAATACACCCTGCAGATTCTATAATCTCATTCTGAACAATAACAGCTCCATCGTGAAGAGGAGAACCAGGATTAAATATTGAAATTAAAAGACTTGAAGAGACGTCGGCTTTAATACTCGTTGAATGTTCCTTAATAGATTTTAAACTCATTTCCCTCGCCAGAACAAAAAGACCTCCCCATTTCCTTCTTATCAATTCCTGAGAAGCCTCAATAATTGCTTCAATTGTTTTTGATTTTGGTTCACGAAATATTCGCCGTAAAAGTCTGCTTTGACCTATATAAATCAGAATTCTACGCAATTCCGGTTGGAAAATTATCACGAAAGCAATTACCCATACAGTTTTCAAATTACTCATTATCCAGAATAAAGATTTAAGTTTTAAGACACCTGCGAGAAAAGATAATAGTAAAATAACTGCCAGACCAATAAGCATCTGTGCCGCTCTGGACCCCTTAAAAAATCGGTATAATTTCAAGAATATATAATATACAATAATTACATCAAGGATATCCCAAATGGTTATTGTAAAAAATTTGATTGAAAATAATGTCATCAATTATACTCTTCCCATAATAGCATCTGCAACTTTTACAGCTCTTACTGTCTCTTTTACGTCATGCACACGGACGATATTTGCACCGTTCATTATAGCACAACAAACCGCAGCTAAGCTACCCTCTATTCTTTCTTGTATAGGCAAATCTAATAAATTACCAATAAAAGATTTTCTGGAAGGACCAACTACAATTGGAACTCCCAGAGATTTTAATTCCTTCAAATATCGTAAAATAACATAATTATCTTTCCACTCTTTCCCAAATCCAATACCCGGATCTATCAATATTTTATCTTTTTCAATACCAGCATTAAGAGCCCTTTCGAAAGAAGAAGAAAGAGAATTTAAAATTTCATCAATAAGATTCTCATACTTCGGGTTTTCCTGCATATTTTTAGGTTTACCTCTTATATGCATTAAGACTACAGAAGCCCTGTATTTTGAGACTATATTTGCCATTTCTTTGTCAAAATTCAAACCGCTAATATCATTCACTAAAGATACACCGTGATTCAATGCTTCTTCAGCAATCTTAGATTTTACTGTGTCAATAGATAATAATATCTTACTGTGCATCTTAATTCCATCAATAACTGGCATAACACGTGATTGTTCAATCTCAACATCAATAGGATCAGCGCCAGGTCGAGTGGACTCTCCTCCAATATCAATAATATCAGCACCTTCTTGCTCCATTTTAAGAGCTGCTTTAACTGATTTATTTACATCGGTATACTTACCGCCATCTGAAAAAGAATCAGGAGTAACATTAAGTATGCCCATAACAAGTGTTTTTCTTGAAAGATCGAAAATCCTGTCACCAACTTTAAAAATCTGTTTTTCCTTTCTATCTTCAAAGAATTCCATTAATTCTTCTCTAAGTATTCCTAAACCAAAATATTGATTTTTTAAGCTCTCGATTAACTTGAGAAAATGCCTTTGAGTACCCATTAGAATTACTGGAGATTCCTTAACAGAACAAGTTGTAACAAACTTTGAGACAGCACATTCTCCACCGATAGAAAGCATCTGCTGTTTCATGATATTTGCCGCTGGAGAAGAAATTTTTGAAGTTTTAAAAATAAAAAATTCGCCTTTAGGCGCCATAACAGGAATCCCTCCTCTATCAATAGGAAGTGATCCCATCTCCTTTATCAAATGATCAATATCATTAATCTTTAGAAGCCTTAGCAATAGTTTTTCCTTTTTTATCTGTTACGGTTATTTTTCTTGTAGATTTTTGACTTTTTATAGTCTTTCTTTTTTCATTTGGAGCTGTTTTTTTATTATTACTACTTGAAGATTTTTTTTCCTGTTTTTTTCTTATCTTTTTTCCATTTAATACCCTATCAATCTCTTGCCCATCTAAAACTTCATGTTCAAGTAATGTTTCTGAGAGTTTATATAAACCAGACAAATTATTCTTTAAAATCTTTTTTGCACGATTCTCTGCTTCTTCAACAATTCTTCTTATTTCAATATCAATGATTTTCGCAGTTTCTTCACTGAAATCTCTATGAGTTGCTATTTCCCTGCCAAGGAATATCTCTTCGTTTTTCTTTCCAAATGTCAAAGGTCCAAGACGATCACTCATACCCCATTCACAAACCATTTTCCTTGCCAATTCTGTAGCATGTTCTATATCATTTCCTGCACCGGTGCTCAATTCATTAAAAATAATTTTTTCTGCAGCACGACCACCTAAAAGAATACTCAATTGTCCTTTGATATATGATCTAGGGTAATTATGACGTTCATCCATAGGTAATTGGTGAGTTATTCCGAGAGCACGACCACGAGGAATAATAGTGACTTTATGTATTGGATCAGCCCCAGGAATATTAACGGCAACAAGTACATGTCCTGATTCATGAAACGCTGTAAGTTTTCTCTCATCCTCTGAAATTTTCATACTCTTCCGCTCTACGCCCATCATAACCTTATCTTTTGCCTCTTCAAAATCGGACATTTCAACAGCTTTCTTTCCCTTTCTGGCTGCCAGTAGAGCTGATTCGTTTACTAAATTAGCGAGATCAGCACCAACTAAACCCGGAGTACTTTTTGCAATTACAGTAAGTTTAACATCTTTAGCGAGAGGAATTTTTTTCGTATGTACTTTAAGAATTCCTTCACGCCCCCTTACATCTGGAATATCAACAATTATTTGCCTATCAAATCTGCCTGGTCTTAACAATGCAGAATCCAAAACATCAGGCCTGTTTGTAGCCGCTAATAATATAACATTTGCCTTTTCATCGAACCCATCCATCTCAACAAGAAGTTGGTTAAGTGTTTGTTCTCGTTCATCATGTCCACCTCCAATACCAGCTCCTCTATGCCGACCAACAGCATCTATTTCATCAATAAATATTATACAAGGAGAATTCTTTTTGCCTTGCTCAAATAGGTCCCTTACACGAGAAGCACCGACCCCAACAAACATTTCAACGAAATCAGCACCACTAATACTAAAAAATGGAGTACCAGCCTCCCCTGCAACTGCTTTAGCAAGAAGAGTTTTGCCTGTTCCAGGAGGTCCGAGTAATAACGCCCCTTTTGGGATTTTACCTCCAAGACGTGAGAATTTTTCCGGCGACTTCAAAAACTCAATAATCTCTTCGAGCTCTTCCTTTGCTTCTACACAACCAGCAACATCATTGAAAGTTACTTTTGGACGATCTGATGTCCACAACTTGGCTTTACTTTTACCAAAGCTAAAAATCCCTCGACCACCACCACCTCCTCCTCCTTGCATCCTTTTCATAAAAAACAACCATATACCTATAAATAAAACCCAGGGAAGCATATTGAAAAGATAACCCGTCCACTTAACTGTTTTTTCTTTGAAATTATACTTTAGATTGTACAAATCCCATTCTTCCAGCATGGCTTTGTCAATAACAGGAGGAAGGATGAAGTAAAATTTTTCCACTTCGATCGGACGACCACCAATAACAAGAGTCGTTTTTTCATTTAGAACTCCGTGGAATTCCCTATCAATAATTGTAGCTTTTTTGATTTTGCTATTAAATAAAAGGTCTTTGTACTGATAAAATTCGATTACAACTTCTCCTTTTTTCCCACTGCTAAGTATCTGGATTAGGAAAATCGAACTGATAAGAATTACAAGCCACATAAGGGAAGTTTTTGATGCCTTCTTCCATTTAAACTCACTACCCTTATTATCCGTACCTTTTTTACTTTTTGATTTATCTTTTTTTGAAGATTGAGAAGCACTTTTTTTATCTAAGCTATTTTTACTTTGAGGTTTTAAATAAAAGTTCTTATTTATCATAAATTTACATCACCTTATATTTTCTTATTTAATAGCATAAATTGACTTTAAGTTTCTCAGTTTTTGCGCCAAATCGAGCCCATAGCCGACCACATATCTATCAGAAATTTTGAAACCTAAATAATCTATGGGAAATTCGATTTTAGTAGATTCCTTTATCAATAATGAAACAAATTTAACTGAACTAGCATCACTTTGTTGCAATCTACTCTTTAAAAATTTAATTGTAATACCAGAATCAATAATATCCTCAACAACAATGACATCCCTCTCTGTAATATCACAGCTGATATCTTTCAGTAGTCGAACTGTACCACTTGATTTAGTTTCATCTGCATATGAGGATATTTTAATAAAATCCACTTCAGTATCAATACTCATTTCCCTAAAGAGGTCTGATAAAAAGATAAAACTGCCATTAAGTATTCCAATAAAAATTGGAACTTTTCCTCTATAATCTTCAGAAATTTGCTTTGCGAGTTCTCGAACACGCTTTTTAATTTCTGCTTCAGGAATAAGCATTTCGAGTTTCTGACCACTATACTTTTCATATTCATTACTTAATATAAATTCATTTTTCACTTTATACTTCCTCATATCTTAATTTTAATATAGTTGTAGTTTCAGAAGTAATTTTAAATGAATCTGAAAGTTTTAAACCACAAACCCAGATAATTTTCTCGTTACATACGAGCAATGGAATTCGATCCTTTCTAATTCTTGGAATTTTTAAATCTACAAACAAGTCGCTTACCTTCTTTGAATGTTCAAGGCCTAATGGTCTAATCCGATCACCTAACCTCCACTTGCGTAATTTCACCTCTCCATCTATCTTATCCAAATCAATAAATTCTACATTAGAGCGATTAGGTTGTTTACTATATTCACTAACAGGCATAGCCTCAGAGCTGAAAATGAAAGATTTAGTCTTATATGTTTTACCTGGCTCGACAGTGATTTCATCCCAATCATTGGATTTTTTTAGACTAAGAATCAATCGCCCGCGATCTATATTTGCAATTAATTCCCCTGATAATCTTCGCAATTTACCTGTTTCATTAGAATGAATTAGAGAAACCAGGTTATTCATTATTCGGAACCCTATAGGTTTAAAATCTTTCTTTAAGCGAAATAAACATTGTCGAAGAACCTCTTTTTCAACAGCAATAAAATAGTTTTTTAGACAAGAAATTTCAAGGACAATCTGGTGAGAAGTTTCTTCTAATATTACCTCATCTAAAGTTTTCTTTACTGTTTCAGCTAAAAAATCATTTGCCTCACTCAGAATTTGTGACATATTAGCAACTGACTCAATCAATCCAGGATTTATATTTCCAACAATTCTTGGAATAATACAATTTCTAATAACATTCCTCTGGCAACTCTGTTCATGATTTGTATGATCTTCAGAAAAAGGTATATTATGTTCGTGCGCATATGAATATAAATCTCTCTTTCTTGCAAAAAGAATAGGACGAATAATATTACTGCGTTTAATAGGAATACCTTCAAGTCCCTGTAAACCCGTACCTTTAAAAATCCTTAATAGAACAGTTTCAGCGTGATCATCCAAAGTATGTCCGGTAGCAATAACTGAGTTATTGAGCTGAATAGCAACTTCCTGGTAGAAATTATATCTTAATTCGCGACCAGCCATTTCCAAGGAAACATTATTACTTTTAGCATATTTTCTAACATCTAATCGCTTCCTATAAAGTTTCACATTATTCTTCTTACAGTAATCAACCACTAATTGCTCATCTTCATCAGCAAGTACACCTCTCAATTTATGATTAAAATGAGCGGCCACAAGATTTACATCGCGCCTTTCTCGCAGAACTAAAAGTAAAGACAACATAACCATCGAATCCACACCACCGGAAACGCAAGCAACTGCATTCTGAATCCCGTTAAAAAGACTATGTTTTTCCGAAAACTCATCAAACCGAGTAAATAAATTATTCATCGATATAATTTATGAATTATTTCTAACTTTTTTATACAGAAAAACCGATTATTTATAATTTCTTTTGCTCTATTATAAGTATATAACTGAACCTACTTAAGATTTTTTAAATAGGGATTGCTACTTAGTTCTTTCTCTAAAGTTGTAATCTGTCCATGTCCCGAACATAAGATTGTTTTATCGGGCAATCCGGAAATTATTTTAAGACTTTTTTCTAATTTATTCCACGATCCTCCAGGTATATCCACTCTTCCGACAGATCCACTAAATATAGTATCACCTGCAAATAGGTACTCACCAATTAAAAAACATGCACTTCCTGGGGTGTGTCCCGGTGTATGAATTACTTCAATTTTGAAATTGCTTTCTTCTAAAATCTGACCATCAGCAAAATAGTAGGATATTTCTGGAAGTTCAATATTTCCAAAACCCAATAATTGGGCTATCGGAAGGAAAGAATCCAAAATTGATTTTTCTTCTGAATGAATCGCAAATGGTATATTGCATCTTCTTTGAATTTCTGCCGCTGCTCCAATGTGATCAGGGTGAGCATGTGTGGCTAAAATAATTATCGGAATAAGTCCAAGCTTTTCGATTTTACTAATTATTAAATTGGCTTCATCGCCCGGATCAATAATAATAGCATCTCTATTAACTTCATCTCCGACAATCCATACATTCTCGTAAAAAGATCCTGTTGTAAGTGATTCAACTATCATACTTTTTTAACCTTGATTACTCATTAATTCTTGCCACTTCCGAAGGAATCCCTCCGGGAGAAGGAACTAAACTAATTATCAATTAACAATTATCAATTATACTCACTTTGTGTTTCTTCGACTTTGCTCAGGACATACTTGACATCTTTTTCCAAAGGTCACAACGGACTCCTCTGAAATAACTCCGGTGGTGGCTCATGAATTATTTAGGTAATAGATGCCAAAATGGTAGAACTTCAACCATTCTCTTTTTTCAAAAATATGGAAATGATAGATCCAAAAATTATGATACAACCTCCTATCCAGATCCAAATAACTAAGGGCTTTATTAAAACCTCAAATTGGACTCTTTGAGATTTAGTATCAATATCTTTCGAAATGATATAAAAATCGCGTAAAACATTTGATATAATGCCAACTTCAGAAACAGCAATACTTTCAAATTTAGAGTAATAACGTTTTTCAGGAAATACTTCCCCTATAACTTTATCTTCCTTTTCTACTAAAAACTTTGATTCTACAGAAATATAATTAGGTCCCTGATTAGTCGAGATATCTTGAAGTTTTACTAAAAACTTATCGAATTTGTAAGTATCTCCCTTATGCAATGTTCCATCAAACCCAAGGTCGAAAGCCGACCCAGTGAAACCCAAAAAGAGCAAAAGCACACCAAAATGGATAAGATGATGACAATATCGTCTTCTTTTTTTTATGACTGATCTATAAATAGCAATTAAAAAAGTTTCCGATTTAGATTTAATACTGTCAATAACATCGCGAATATATTCAAAAACAATAGTAACAAAAACAAAAGTAATCATCGATAAACTAATTATTGCATATACATTCCCGATTCCGAGAGCTACTAATATTCCTACTGTCAATAATCCTGCTAATACTGGCAGTATTAAATATATTAATTTTACTTTAGTTCCATTTTTTCTCATTGATAAGAGATTTTCTACCCCTATAAAAAACAACAATAACATTCCTAAAGGAACTGTGATACTATTATAAAACCTTGCGCCAAGAGCTATCCTGTTCCCTGTTATAATTTCAGAAATTACAGGAAACAGGACTCCCCATAGAATTGCGAATGCCAGACTCAATACTAAAAAATTATTTATTACAATTAGCCCCTCTTGTGATAACAAAGACTTCATTTTCGCAATTGACTTTAATTTTGAATAGGCTCTAATAAAAACAAATGTTAATGCAATTATTACTATCCCAATAAAAATAATAAACAAAATACCAAGTAGTGATGAAGAAAAAGCATGAACTGAGAAAATAAAACCACTACGAGCTAAAAACGTGCAAAATAAGCTCATTACAAAGGTTAGCAGTATTAAAAAAGGATTCCATCTCTTAAATAATCTGTATTTTTCTTCAATAACGATTGTATGAATATAGGCAGTAGCTATTAACCAAGGAAGCAGACTGGCATTTTCAATTGGATCCCATGCCCAATAACCTCCCCATCCTAATTCTACATAAGACCATGCCATACCCATTAATATCCCTATAGTCATTAAAAGCCATAAAACCTGCATCCATAATTTATTTATCCTAATTAAGGCTAAATTATATTTACTAGCTATTAAGCCAGCAATTGAATAAGCAAAAGGGATTACAAATCCAGCTAAACCAAAATATAGAATCGGAGGGTGTAAAACCATTCCGATATTTTGCAAAATCGGATTGAAACCCTTTCCATCCTCTACACTGTGAAGCGCCGGCTCAAAAGGATTAAATACAAAATTATTTACAATTAAAAAAAACAGCTGGTTGATCATTAGAAAAACAACGACATATCGGAATACAAATATATCCAATTTCTTTTTTTGCATCAGAACTACTAAAAATAAAATTGAAAGTACAACTGACCAAAAAAGCAGTGAGCCTGCCTGTCCCGCCCATAATGCGGTAATTCTATATATTAATGGAGTATCTATACTTATTTTATCTATTACATATTGAATTGAATAATCATTCGACATAAGACTATAACCCAGGATAATTCCAGATATTATAATTGAAACAGCTGTTGCGAAAGCAGCCCACAGAGAAAAAGTGCTTAAAAGGTTTCTTTTTCGGCCAATTCTGATTATCCCAACAATTATCGAAATAACTGATGCACCAAAAGCAAAAATGAGAAAATATTTTCCTAAAATACCCATGTTGAAATCTATTCTAAATAACTACAAAAAACTAAATATTATTCAGTAGGATATATTATTAAGCTGAGAGCTTATTAGATTTTTTAGTAAAGGAAATAATCTTTCTTTCTTACCAATCCCTGAGATTCAATTTTATCTTACAAAATATTTATTGAAAAGAATACATTTGTTTAAAAACTATGTTGTTTACAAAAAAAATGAGGTATAACTTTTTCTCCGTTATTTTTACATTTTAAAAAAGGAAAATATGGAAATACAAATCATTAGCGGGGCAGAATCATTAAGCATGAAATTGTTTGAAATATCAAAATAATCTCAAAGGAACGCATCATGAGTATATTGATTAAAGACGTTTTATTAAATAATGAAAAAAAAGACATACTTATTGAAGGTAATAGAATAAGTAAAATAGATGGTAAAATATACACCAAAACCGATTACGAAATTGATGGAAAAAGCAGAGCCGTGGTTCCGAGTTTTTTCAATGCTCATACACATGCAGCAATGACTTTAATGAGAGGTTACTCCGATGACCTTATTGTTATGGAATGGTTACAGAAAAAAATCTGGCCGCTTGAGGAAAAACTTACTGAAGAAGATGTTTATTGGGGTTCAAAACTCGCTTGTTTAGAAATGATCAAATCAGGTACAACTTTTTTTAATGACATGTATTGGCATTATCATGGAACTGCTAAAGCTGTTGAGGAAATGGGAATAAGGGCAGCGATAAGTGCTGTTTTTATTGACTTTCTTGATAGAGAGAAAGCAAAGGAACAACAGAATTTAAACTCAAAATTATTAGAAGAAACAAAAAAATATTCCGACAGAGTACAGTTCGCCTTAGGACCTCACGCAATCTATACTGTTTCAACGGAAAGCCTTCAATGGGCAAAGGAATTTGCAGAAAAAAACAACTGTTTGATCCATATTCATCTTTCAGAATCAAAACATGAAGTTGACGACTGTAAGAAAAATCACAGAAAAACACCCGTTGAATATCTCAATGACATCGGATTTTTAGGACCTAACATAATAGCAGCTCACAATATATGGGTGAATAAAAAGGAAATCCGGATATTGAAAGACAACAATGTAAAAATCGTTCATACGCCTTCTTCAAACATGAAATTGAGTTCCGGAGTTTTTCCTTATAGAAAAATGAAAAAATCAGGTCTAACTGTTAGTTTAGGAACAGATGGCTGCGCCTCTAATAATAATCTCGATATGTTTGAAGAAATGAAAATATCATCAATACTCCAGAAAATAAGTTCAATGGATCCTACTTTAAAACCAGCTCATGAAACATTTGAATTAGCAACAATTAACGGTGCTGAAACTTTTGATATTGATGCGGGAGTTATTGAAGAAGGAAAACTTGCCGACCTGTTGCTTATTGATTTAAAAAAACCATTCATGGTTCCACTGCACAATCTTGTATCAAATTTAGTTTTTTCAGCAAATGGAAGCTGCGTTGACACTACAATATGTGACGGAAAAATATTAATGCAGAATGGAAAAGTTGAAGGCGAAGAAGAAATAATTGAAAAATCTGCGGAAGTTGCAAGAAATCTGGTTTCAAGAGTATGAAAAATTATAGGTTATAGAATATTAACAAACCTTGAAGATTTTATACTCAATAATTCACAAAAATGAAAAAATATAATTTAACTACTTTTTATTAAAAATTCATTGTCAGCATAATATAATAATTCCTCGTTGCTCCAGGCCAATAATAGGCATGGTGAATATTGCCATCATACCACGTATATCCGTAAGTCGAATATAGTCTGTCAAGAAGGTTATTGATCTTTATGGAAACTTCAATACAACTATATTTATATCTTGCACCTACATCCAGTAATAAGAAAGGATCAATTTTACAGATATTTATCATGTCGATAAATTGCTTCCCAACGTAACGAAAATTAGAAAAAATGTTTAAACGATTAAATGGCTTTACCCGAATTGAACCATTTATGAGTGTAGAGGGAACATTCGGAATCAGGCTTTTTTCAGTTAAACCTTTAGTAAATTTATGTTCACTCAATGATCCATTAAGATTTATTGTCAATTTAGAGCTTATATAATAATTTAGAGCGAATTCAATTCCCTGATGTATAGTATTACGAGCGAAGGAATAATCGTACTCTCCTTCCTGTTCTACATCAATATTTTTTAACTGTTCATTATCATAATCAATCAAGTAAAGATTAACGTTTGCACTAAATTTGCTTACTCGAAAATTTCCACCTAATTCATAATCATGAATGACCTCTGCTGCCGCCATTAGTGGCTCACTCCATACATCATCCGCATCAATGATCTGATTGTCTGCTGGTTCCTTCTGTGCTTTACCATAATTGATGAAGATGGACAGGTCATCAGTCAGAGAGTAAATAGCTCCTAAACGAGGATTTAAAAATCTCCAGTTTGCTGAGAGTTTATATCCCTTTGCGTGTCCCAACAGGTCCTGATTTAATGTCCAAAAAAGGGATTGGTATTGGAGATCTCCTATCAATCGAAGTCGATCTACAGGTTTATATGATATACGAGCGAAAACAGTGGCACATGTTTTTTCGCCAATATAGCTGTAATACTTGTACCATTTATCCTCAAATTCTGCTGCGAGGGAAGGATTAGAAAAATCCGTTACTTCTCCAAAGTGGTCACCAGTATAGAACCGAATTTCCCCGCCAAGATCAACTCTGAATGATGCCCTATTTAAAGTAAATGTCGGAATAATTCCATAGTATGTATTAACAATCCACTTCCGACGGAGTAAGTCTGTATACAGGTTCTGTTCTACTGAATCAGCAAATTGGTTGTTTACATCTAAGTTATATGAATAAAAATCCCGATTCGTCTTAAATACTTCATAATACCCCCTCCCTTTCACCAGGTAAGACACATTGTTCAGGTAAACATCTTTTTTAAACTGATATTGAGTATTTAACGAATAAATCTGCTGTAAAAAGTCATCGGTATATGCCTTATATCCCACACGGCGCTTCTTCCGGTCGTTGATGTCATCTGCATAGATTCCATCCCAGGCTAACTGTGTATTTTCATAGCCGATTAGAGTACGAAATTGATTTGTTATTTTTTTACCACGATGTTCAAGTCCAAAGAATAACGCTTTTTGCTTACTCGCATGATGATCACGATACCCTTGCGATTTAATCTGTGAAATCCGTGATGTAAAACTTAGGTTTTTACCCAGTAATTTGCCAGAGCCAACCTTTAATCGTAATTTTGTTGTATTATACGAACCGGTACCAACCGAGGCGCTAAGTGTTGGCTTCTCTGAAAAAATCTTTGTAATCACGTTAATAGAACCACCAAAGGCTGCTGAACCATACAGGCTGTTCCCAATTCCTCTCTGTATTTGAACATCCTTGGCATCACTTAAAATATCCCCGTGATCCACCCAATATACCTGATGGCTTTCGTTATCGTTTAGTGGCACATTATCTAACATTACTGCAATACGGCTTTGATCAAATCCACGGATCGAAACATAAGAGTATCCTGTGCCATTGCCACTTTCGCTGTAGGCATATACACCTGGTTCCATAGATAATACCATTGGCACATCTTCTACTGTGTAATAAGCTTTGATATCTTCTTCTGTTAATGTGGAAAATGCAACCGGCGTCTCACCCTCTATTGCTCTTGTTGCCAGGACCAACACCTCTTCTCCGATAATTGTTTTTGGTGTCAAATATATTATCCCAAGTTCCGGAGTGGATACTGTCAGAATCAGCTCTTCAAAACCTACGTGAGATATTTGTAGATTAACGGGAAATGATAAAACTTTCAAATAAAATTTCCCGTCACTCGATGATGCAATACCTTCACCGGTTTCCTTAATTAGTACATTAGCATAAGCAACCGGCTTTCCCGTCGATTCGGAAATCAACTGACCGGTGATTACAAAATCACTCGCCGAGAGATTACCAAAAGTTAAAAAAGTGATGAAAAGAAAAAG
>JADHYC010000028.1 GCA_016782645.1 Fidelibacterota bacterium
ACAACCTCATATCGTATAGCAACACCAACATCAGTTGCATCTGTTAAAGGAACAGAGTTCTGGGTTATGACATCTCCAGATTATGGAGACCGTTTCTACGGTATAGAAGGTTTAGTTCAAGTTATTAACCTGATAACCGGTATGGAATCCATGTTGGAAGCTGGACAAATGATTATTTCAACACTTGATGGACAGCTACTTAATATTCCCATTGAACCAGAAGATATGCCAGTAGACATTGAGGAAGAATCTCCTCCACCAGATATTGAAGAGGAAGTTACACCACCAGAACTTGAAGAAGAAGTATTTGTACCTGGGGAAGAAGTAACTGTACCACCTACTTCTGAAATGGCTGCTATGACTGAAGAAGAAGTACCACCTGAACCTGCTGCTAAAAAAGCTTCAAAACCTTATGGCATGGGATTGGGTCTTGGGTCTGTTACAATTGATGGAGTGATTTACAATCAGATTGCTCTTCGCCCGGAGGTTAAATTTGGAAAATTTGGTGTCGGATTGGATATTGTCCTATATATGGATGATAAAGGTAAGATCAGAGAAAATGAATGGGACGAATTTTCGGACTATCTTGATAAGATCTATTATCTTCGTTGGGCACAACAAGGAGACCCTTTCTTTGCGAAAGCTGGTGCTTTAGATAATGTAACACTGGGGTATGGAATATTGATGAATGGTTACTCAAATACAACTGAATATCCACAAGTACGAAAGGTTGGCGTTCATACAGGTATGCAGTTCAATAAATTGGGTTGGGAAGCTTTTATGGCTAATGTTAAAGAAATTACCGGACCAGGTTTAATTGCCGGACGTGTTACATATAAACCAATAAGAAAGTTACCATTAACTATTGGTGGAAGTGTTGTTATGGACGTTTATCCGTATTTGGGTTTACCAGATTCAGACGATGATGAAGTACCGGATGCATTAGATCTTTATAAAGATGCTGATGATAATAAAATACTTGATTCATTAGGTAGTGAATTTAATGCTGATCAAAGACAATTTCTGAGGGATAATGGTTTCAATATTCCAAGTGAAGAAGTTATAGAAAATGGAATTACTAAATTAGGTGAATATGATCGAATATTAAATGGAGCAATCTCTTTTGATGTTGGATATCCTGTATTTAAAAGTAGATTCATTGATTTATTTGCTTACGGACAAGTTGCAAGTTTCTTCCCATTTGAAGATACTTCTTATTGCGATAATTCTTACCAAGCATTTACTCCGGGCTGGGGTATTGCAGCACCAGGATTAAGAGCTCAAATTTTTAAAATGGTTAATCTTTGTCTTGAATACCGCTACTCTGGTTCAAACTTTCTTTATAGTTTCTGGGATAGAACTTATGATTTTGAAAGAGTACAAATTAGGAAAAATAGAATATTTACTAAACAGCAGATGTCCTTATATCGAGAAGGAACTATGCAAGGGGTTTTCGGTTCTTTGAATGTAAATATTTTGAATTATGTTATTCTTGGGAGTTATTATCAACACATGATGACAGATTCTGAAGAAATAAAGAGTTTTATGGCAACTGCTTCGATCCCGAAAGGGAAAATACCCAAACTTGCTAATGCAACGGCTTTCTATCAAAGAAATAACGATGAGAATCCTTTTAATTTCAAGAATCCATCTGAAAATACAATACTCGGTTATCGTATAGGGTTTGAACTTGGCGGAGGTGCTGTTCTTTCCTACGTTTTTCAGACGACTTATCGTGACCTTAATGGAGATGGAAAAATTGATCCTGAAACAGAATCCATAACGCTTTCCACGATAGAGACAGGTTTCAATTTTTAAATAAGCGAGTGAATGAGGTCAGTTGAAAAAAAATCAAAATAGAATTCTAAAGCCCCGTATTAATCGGGGTTTTTCAATAATAAAGAATTGTTACCCTTTTCTTATTGTATTTTTTTATTTATTTGTGAATTTCTATAAGATATATGGAGAGGAAATCCTTGTAGTACACAAATACGTGGGTTCATCAATTGACCTTGAAGAAAAAATTCACTTTAGCCTTTTTCCTGATTTTACACATTTTATTGATGCTCAATTTTATAAAGTGGATCATGATAAAATCGAAGCAAGAATACAATATCTTTCTGTAAACGGAGTTGAAACTGAGAATAGAAATTACACACCCTACGAGGTTTATTCGCTTGCTCGGGAAATCGGATCACAATTACCCCTTGATAATATAGAAAGAAAGGACATACAGAAAAAATATCAACCTCTATTTGCAGATAGATTTTTATCTGAAGTACCGGAGAATTCTATCTGCTTTATAAAGATAAAGGATGATCCAGACATAGAAGGTTTGTTTTACAAAGCCGAAAAGAATAACATTCAACTTTGGAAAAATCAGCAATTAATATCTATTCCTATAAATAGCGTTATAAAGATGAAGTATTGGAAAGAATATAAAACATATCCAAAGGTTTATTGGGGTAGTGTAATTGGTACTGCTGTTATTGGATTATTCAGCGTTGAAATATTAAATGCTATTTATAAACAATCTAATGAAGACATTTGGTTTTATAGATTTATAAGTGTTTCCATGGGAATAACAATAGGATATAAAGTAGCACCATATATCAATGATATGTTTATTCCGTCTATTACAATAGAATTTCAGTAAACAGGTAAAAAGGCTTGACTCTATTAAATGTTTAGTTTATAATTTCAAGAAACTGAAAGGGAAAGTATGGCAAATAATCAAAGAGTAAGAAGAAACATTTCAAGAACTGAACAGGAAGTAGAAGAAAAGACACATGAACCTGTAAAAATAGATTTTAGTAAAGCAATTGAACGGTCTAGTTATATTAAAGAGAAATTGGATGACATTCTGGAAAATATTGGTGAAAGTTATGGGAAACGCTTAACAGACGAACTGATTAAAAGACTTAAGGAAACTGTTAAAGGTTTTCATGTAGAAGTATCTGAAATGTTAGATAAACTTTATCAGATTGAAGAGAAACGAAAAATAAAAGAAAAGAAAACTGAAGTTATTGCCGGTGAAGAGGGAACTTTACCAGAAGATTTTGAGAATTTAAGCGTAGTAGAAAAAAGATTGGAAATAAAGGAAAGGGAAAAAGAAAAAAAATTCGATACTGAGAGTTCTAATGATAAGTCTAAAGTTTCAAAGAAAAAAGGAATCTTTAAAAAGAAAGAGAAAAAATAAGCCTCTAATTATTATTTTGAAAGGTTAACAGCTTTTGTTAATTTCTTATCCATTTAAGATGTTTGAAATGGGGCTGTAGCTCAGTTGGGAGAGTGTAGCGTTCGCAATGCTAAGGTCGTGGGTTCGAACCCCATCAGCTCCACAGTTTTTTCTCTTAAAGAGATTCCTAAAATGATAAGGGGATTATTCTTAGGCTATGCTACATGGGGAGCTAGCGGTATCCTGTAACCTGCAATCCGCTATAGCAGGATGGAAAGCCAGACAGAGGGTTTTGTCATGCGATTTTGAGTAGATATGTAGCAATGACACTTTCTCTTTTACGTAATAGAAAGTTGGCGAACCCCGTCAGGTCCGGAAGGAAGCAGCGGTAGTCATCTTAATCTATGTGCCGTGGAAGTACTGAAAGCCAGCTAACAGTCTATGAGAATGAACTTTTGGCAGGTTCAATGTCTGGTGCATAGCCTATATTTATGGATTAAATTATGGCATATCAGGTAATATCAAGGAAATATCGCCCTCAGCGCTTTGATGAAATTATAGGGCAATCGCATATTTGTTCTACTTTGCAAAACGCTATTAAAACAGAGCGCATTTCTCACGCGTATCTTTTTACAGGTTCTCGCGGAATAGGAAAAACCTCTACAGCAAGAATTCTTGCAAAGTCACTAAATTGCCAGAACCCAAAAGATGATAATCTGTGTAATATTTGCACAAATTGCATTGAGATAACTGCAGGGCGAAGTATTGATGTCTTAGAAATCGATGGGGCATCGAATCGCGGCATCGACCAGATTAGAGACTTAAGGGAAAATGTAAAATATCCTCCTGCGAGCTCTAAATATCGAATTTTTATTATTGATGAAGTTCACATGTTAACAAAAGAGGCTTTTAATGCCCTTTTGAAGACATTAGAGGAACCTCCGGAGCAAGTTATTTTTATGTTTGCAACTACAGAACCTCAGAAAATTCCAGCTACTATAATTTCCAGATGTCAGAGATATGATTTTCATAGAATTTCCGTATCAGAAATTGTCGGGCAATTGAAAAATATAGATGAAAAGGAATCTTTCATTGTTCCTGATGATATATTGATGCTGATTGCCAAAAAGGCTGAAGGCAGTATGAGAGATGCCGAAAGTTTGCTTGACCAAATAATCTCTTTCTCTGGAGATACGATAAAATTAGAAGATGCGCAAAAAATACTTGGTCTTATAGATTGTGGGTATTTTATCCATATCGGAGATTTAATTCTTAACCATGACAAAAGTGCCCTATTGGAAAGTTCTCAAAAAATCTTTGATGGTGGAATAGATATTGGAGAATTTTTAAGTGGTTTTTCAGAACATTTTCGCAATTTGCTAATAGCAAAGGAGACAGGGTCTGTCGAGATGCTCGATCTTCCCGATAATATAAAGGAAAGATATAAGAGTGAATCGAAAAAATGGCAATCGGGAGACTTACTACGGTTAATAAAGATGGTTTCTGACGCTCAGGTAAATTTGAAATCCGCACTTAATCATAGAACATTCCTGGAATTTAATCTGATGCGTATGGGAAGTATGGATAAAACAGTAACTGTTCAGCAGATACTTGATAAACTTAATACCACTAATCTTTCACTTTATGAAAACGCACAACAACAATCAAAGACTTTAGAACTTTTTCATAAAGAAAACCAAAAAACAGATGATGGTGAAACTATACAACCGAAAATTGTAAAAGAACAATCTGTTTCTGTTATTTCAAAAGATATTATAATTGGAGAGGTAAGGAAAAAATGGAATAAAGTTATACAAGAGGTTGGAGAGACTTCCCCTTCAGTAGCTAATTTCTTAAAAAATGGACTACCTTATACATTAAAGGGTAATGTTATAGAAATAGCATTTCATGAAGATGCTGAATTTCATAGAAGAAATATTAATGGAAGAGCTGATATAGTTGAAAATGCTGTAGAGAGTGTATTTAATAAATATTTTAAAATAAAGTGCATAGTTTCAAACGAGAATTCATTAGCTCTGCCAGATACAAAAGAATTGGATTCAATTACAAAAACTATAATAAATGCTTTTGACGGCGAAATAATTATCAAATAGGGAGTTATATATGTTACCTAAAGGTAATCTTGGTAGTATAATGAAACAATTCAGTAAGATGCAGCAACAGGTTGAAAAAATTCAGACTGAATTAGAAGGTATGATGGTTGAGGGAACCGCTGGTGGTGGGATGGTAAAGGTAACCGCAAATGGAAAGCAAGAAATAATTACAGTGAAAATCGATCCGCAAATACTTTCAGATGATGTTGAAATGGTTGAAGACATGGTAGCAGCTGCTACAAATCAAGCTCTTAAAAAAGCGTCTGATCTTTACCAGGAGAAGATTTCTGCTGTAACTGGAGGAATAATACCTAATCTACCCGGAGGTTTTAAAATACCAGGTCTATGAGCTCATTACCTGATTCTTTGCAAAATCTGATTGAACAACTATCAAGGTTTCCCGGTATAGGGAAGAAATCAGCCCAGAGATTATCTTTTTATCTATTAAAATCTTCTCGTGAAGAGGCAGTAGCTTTAGCAAAAGCAATTATTGAAATTAAAGACCGGATTCATACTTGTTCTCACTGTCACAATATTTCTGAAGTTGATCCATGTAAAATCTGCATAGACCCTAAAAGAGATCATAGTACAATTTGCGTCGTTCAGGAACCAATGGATGTTCTTGCTATTGAAAAAACCGGATACTATAGGGGTTTATATCATGTGCTGGGAGGAGTTCTTTCTCCATTGAATGGAATAGGTCCAGATGACCTCAATATTCAAGATCTGCTTCACCGTTTAAGTGATATTAAGGAGGTTATCCTGGCAATAAATCCAACAAGAGATGGAGAAATAACTTCCATCTATCTTTCAAAATTAGTAAAGGGAAAAGAGATAAAGGTTACACGGATTGCACAGGGGCTTCCCATTGGGATTGATTTGGAGTTTGCAGATGAAATTACTTTAACACGTGCTTTAGAGGGTAGAACTGATATTCTGTGACCAAAATATTTACCATAGCAAATTTCGTTACTACTTCTCGTATTCTGTTAACTCCTCTATTTATCTATTTTTTATTCATACCGCATACATATTTTAAAATATTTGCGCTTCTAATTTTCATAATAGCTTCCATTACGGATGCTTATGATGGGTATGTTGCAAGAAAATATTCTGCTATATCCAGTTTGGGCAAGTTTTTAGACCCACTTGCTGATAAAATAGTGATGTCTGCTGCATTTATTTCATTTGTAGTTTTAGATTTAATTCCATTATGGATGGTTATACTTGTTATTTTGAGAGATTTTATGATAACAGGTCTGAGAATTGCCATATCTGCTAAAAATACGACAATGGAGACAAGGAATTCTGCAAAAATTAAAACCGGGGTTCAAATAGGAGTTGTTTGTTTTATTTTAGTTTATATTATAACACAAGAGTGGAAAATTTTCCTTGGTATTGCTTCATACGTTAAAGTGGTTAAAGATTATTATGTTATTTACATACTTATGTTTTTGACTACTGTATTTACAGTATGGACTGGTATTGAATATATCATAATTAACAAATCTACTATAAAACAATATTTTAAATTATGAAAGGTGATAAATCAGTAGCCTGTTTATTTGCATCTTTTTTTTATACTGGTTATCTGCCCTATGCTCCGGGTACGTGGGCTAGTTTGGTTGCTGTTATATTATGGTTTATTATCCCTTGGAATTCTCTATTGTTTCGTCTTAGCTTAATCTTTGCTGTTTTACTTATCGGTACTTTTGTATCGGGTATAGTTGAGAAAAGAAGTGGAGAAATAGATCCATCCCTTATTGTCATTGATGAAGTTGCAGGTATGTGGCTTACATTAGCCCTATTACCTACAATAACATTTCCAGAAAATATCGGTCGAATAATATTTGCTTTCCTTGCATTTAGGTTTTTCGATATTTTAAAAGTTCCTCCCATCAAAAAATTAGAATCAATTCACGGTGGGTTGGGAATTATGTTAGACGATATTATGGCTGGAATATATGCAGGGACACTTGTTAATATATTTACATTGGTATTTTAGTGAATGCATGTATTATATCAGTTGGAGATGAATTACTTTCAGGAAGTGTTGTAAACTCTAATTCTTTATACTTAGCGAATCAGCTTAGAGATTTTGGCATTTCACTAAAAAAGATATTGACTGTTGGTGATAATGAGAAAGATATTATTGAATCACTCGAATCCTGTAAGAAATCATCAAATATTGTTTTTATAACCGGTGGACTTGGAGCAACACATGATGATGTAACGAAAAATGCTGTTGCGAAATATTTTAACTCTCAATTATTATTTCATGAAGATATTATTAGAAAAATTCGAGCAGTATTTGAAAAAAGAAGTCAAAAAATGCCCGATGTCAATAAAGTCTTGGCTTATATTCCTGATAATGCTGTTATACTCCCTAATACATTAGGTACTGCACAGGGAATGCGATTTGAAAAAGATGAAACAATTTTTTATGTAATGCCAGGTGTTCCTGCCGAAATGAAACAAATGTTTGGTAACGTAGTTTTACAAGAGCTTAACAAAATATCAAATAAAAAAATCAGAACTAAAATAATTCATACGGCATTAGCCCCGGAATCAGAAATCTACTCAAAATTAGAAAATTGGATAAAGAAGCAGAGTAAAATTAAAATATCAATTTTGCCTCGTCTCCCAGAGGTAGATGTATCATTAACCACTGATTCAGTTGATGGTTCTAAATTGTTGCAAAATGCTGCAAATGAAGTTAAAGTTTTACTCGGAAATGCGGTTTATGCTTATGATAGTGAAACTCTTGAACAGGTTATAGGAAAGATTCTTTCAGAAAATCATAAAACAATCGCAGTTGCAGAATCCTGTACAGGAGGGATGATAGCAAATCGATTAACAAATGTCTCAGGCAGTTCTCAATATTTTAAAATGGGTATTGTTACGTATTGTAATGAATCTAAGTCAGCTATTCTTGGAGTAAAAGAAAACGCACTTAAAAAGTATGGTGCAGTTAGCAAAGAAACCGCATTGGAGATGGCTGAAGGTGTTCGGAAAATCTCAGGTTGCGATATAGGTCTTAGTTCTACAGGAATAGCAGGACCACTTGGCGGTTCAGAATTAAAGCCTGTAGGTACTATTTTTATAGGGTTATCTTTGTATGGATTTTCTGAGACTTACCATAAAGTATTTACTGGAAATAGAGAAACTAATAAACTTCTTTTTTCTCAATATGCTTTGAATCAGCTTAGGTTAGTGTTACATTGTCGTTAAATGATTTAGGATTTCGGAGAATCATAAAGATTTCTTATAAGACGGGTTTTATAGTGAGGACTTAGAAAAAACCGATTTATCCTAAATCTTCAGATAAAATTTGTTTTCCTGTAAAATTTTCTACATTTTTAGAGCGTTTAGTAGATAAAAAAATTCAGGTGTGATTTGAAAAGAACATTTTTTGCCGTTTCGATTTCAGAAGAGACTCGAAGGCTCTTGAGAAATACTTCAAAAGATATACCGAAACTTAAAAACAATGTTCGATTAGTTCGTCCTGAGAATGCGCATATTACTCTTAAGTTTCTGGGACAAACAGATGAGAATTTAATTCCGCAAATTATTGAAAGAATTTCTTTGGCTTTAAAGGAAGTCAAAATGTTCGAGTTTAAATGTGAAGGTACAGGAGTTTTTCCTGGAGTTTCTCATCCGAGAGTTCTCTGGTTAGGAATTACTCAGGGCTCAGACAATCTGAAAATATTAAGTCATAAAATAAATAATACATTAGAGATTCTCCGAATAAATAAGGATAAAAGAGGATTCAGTTCACATATTACTTTAGGTAGGATTAAGAACACTAAAAAACAGATAGATGGATTAGAAAAATTTCTATCATACTCTTTTCAACCAACTTCTAATATTGTTAAAAATCTAATTTTCTACGAAAGTAATCTTACACCTAAGGGGGCAGTTTATAATCCCTTACAGATATTCCAATTATAAAAAACAACAAGGAGAAATAAAATGGCAAACAAAAATAACAAAAGGAACGCAATTGATTTAGCCATTACTCAAATTGATAGGCAATTTGGTAAAGGTTCTATTATGAGGTTAGGTGATTCGGCGCAAGTTAAAATTGATGTTATTCCAACTGGTTGTCTATCACTTGACGCTTCAGTTGGAATAGGAGGAATTCCAAGAGGCAGGATATCGGAGATATATGGACCGGAAGCTTCCGGGAAGACAACACTTGCTCTTCATATTATCGCTGAAGCACAAAAAATGGGTGGTTATGCAGCATTTATTGATGCGGAACATGCAATGGACCCTGGCTACGCTGGGAAGTTAGGCGTATTAATAAAAGATTTACTTGTATCTCAACCCGATAGTGGAGAACAGGCATTAGAGATTACAGAAACTCTTGTACGTAGTAATGCTATAGATGTTATTGTTATTGATTCCGTCGCAGCGCTTGTTCCTCGTGCAGAACTTGAAGGTGAAATGGGTGATTCTCATATGGGACTTCAGGCTCGATTAATGTCTCAAGCTTTAAGGAAACTTACAGGTGCTGTTCATAAATCAAATACGTCAGTAGTTTTTATTAATCAGATACGAGAAAAGATCGGAGTTATGTTCGGAAATCCAGAGACTACAACTGGTGGAAGAGCCCTAAAGTTTTATACTTCAATCCGTCTCGAAATCCGCCGTATTGCCTCAATAAAAGAGGGAAATACTAATATTGGGAATCGTACTAAGGTAAAAGTCGTTAAAAATAAATTAGCACCACCGTTTAAATCTACAGAATTTGATATCATGTACGGTTATGGTATTTCTTATGTGGGGGATATTCTCGATACTGCTGTGGAAGCTGATATAATTCAAAAAAGTGGTTCCTGGTTTTCATATGGTGATGAAAGAATTGGGCAGGGAAGAGAAAACGCAAAGACTTTTTTAGAACAAAACAAAGAGATTCTTGAAAAAATAGAGAAGCAGGTTAAGGTGTATTTAGGTTTAGAGAAAAAAGTGACCGAGCCGGCAAAATCCTGATGATTGCCGTTCGTCATGTTAACAGTACCTATTCAAATTGTTGATAATATTCTTTATTTTACAAATTGCTTACCGTTATCAATTTTACACAATTCGAAATGTTTGAAACTAGACTAATGTCTGAGAACTCTACAAGTAGAGTTATTACAAAAATAGAATTTCAAGTAAAGAGAATTACTCGAAGGTCAATCTTTCTTGATGGTGAGTATTCATTTAGTATTAGCCCAGAAACGTATGACCTTTTTCCTATCAAAAAAGGGCAAACTCTTACTGATAAACAAATACAAGTAATTCAAAACCACGAGCAATTCGAAAAAGTAAAGAATTTAGCATTGAACTATATTGGGCTCAGAATTAGAAGTACTAAAGAAGTTCAAACATATTTAAAACGAAAAAAAATACATGAAAATGTTATTAACCGTGTAATTCAATACTGTAATGAAAGAAATTATCTCGATGACTATGCTTTTGCCAAAGCATTTACAAAGGATCAACTTAATTTGAATAAATCAGGAGTATTTAAAATCCGTTCTTCGCTTAGAACTAAGGGAATTGCTGTTGAGATTATTGATTTGGTTGTCGAAGAGTTAATAAATAGAGATGAGCAACTTGATTTAGCTGCTAAGTTAGGAAAGAGAAAATTAAGATTGCTCACAAAGGATATAAATAAGAAACAGAAGATTTATAGATTTCTAATCCAAAAAGGTTTTTCTCGTGATGTTGTAGCGGAAGTATTAAAACTATTATTTTAGATCAATTTCTCTTCTATAATTAAACTGGATTAGATAATAAATAAAGAACGTTTTTGTATATCAAGTTCTAAGTCAATTAATTTTTCTTAAAAGCCCAACTTTTTTATCAATATCTTCAATAGGGTTTTGACCCCGATAATTCATCACATAGAGATCCCGTTGGGACAAACAGATAATTATTATCTTTTAATTTGATGATTATAAATATGATAAGCCTCTTATATAAAAGAACAATTTTAGTTGTGAATTATTCCACTTCGTTGGGATTTCCCTCGATCCCGAACCTTGGGAAACCTTCAAATTCATTTATTCATGAATTATTCAGGTTAATAAAATTGTTGACTGGTAGTCACAAATTTACTATGTTAATTATTAAAGTGAAGAAGAAATTAATAAATAGGGGAGGTAATGATGAGAAAGATGTTACTGGTTGTTTTTATCCTTATTGCATGTTTTGAACTTACATTTGCCCAGACTGTTCTTTTTTCTGAGGATTTTGAGACGGGTACAGCTAGTACTGATTGGGAAGTTTACCGGGCAGGCGAAGAATCCATGCAGGCTGTTGCAATGTCTTCAGCCCCGGCAACTTTAGCAGACGGTGGTAACTATGTAGGTTATGTACATGATACTGACGTTTCATATAATGGTGCAGCCATTGTTTTAGCGGGCGATACTAGCTATCAAAATTACACAATTGAGGGTGATGTTTACTGCTACAAAAATCATTCAGGCGGCTCAGCCTACACTGGACTGGTAGTATATGCCGATTCCTCAAAAGAAACATATATTAAACTTGTAGCTGATTTTGACTCCGATAACCGTTTTCGTTTGTACAATAATCATCTGAGTATGGTCACTATGCAATATACTTTCCATCACAGTATTGATGCCTCAGGAGTGAATACATCAGAAGGTTGGCATCATATGAAAGTAAAAGTGGAAACCCTTGATGATGGCACAACTCAATTCACTTGCTGGTATGATGACACAGAACTCGGCTCCTATATTGATGACAGTGCTGATAGGATGGCGAGTGGTCAGTTTGGAGCTTATTCATTTCAGATGAGTAGTACCGGAATCGCAGGTTACTTCGATAATATTGTGGTAACTGAAAATCCAACCACAAGTATAGATCCAGGCGAGAAAGCACAAGTACCCACAATGTTTACTCTGTATCAAAACTATCCAAATCCCTTTAATCCGTCAACAAGGATTGATTTTCAGACTGGTGTTAGTTCTAATATTTCCTTGAGTATTTACAACCTTAATGGTCAGCTAATTCGCAATTTACTTCATGATTACCTGATTCCTAATCGTTATTCTGTTACCTGGGACGGCACAAATAATCTTGGTCAAAGAGTACCATCTGGTTTATATATTTACACACTAAATAATGGTGTACAAAGTGATATAAGAAAAATGATTTTAATGAAATAACGAATAATTAGAAATATTAATGAGTCCGCTAAAAAAACAAAGATTCGTCTCTGTCATACTGAGTAGTACCGATTTATCAGGATCCCGACAATTTCGGGAAAGTGTGTTTGGAGGATGTCGCACATTCCCGCCTGAATGATGTAGTCAAACAGGGTGACATCCAATTAATTACTTTCACAACCTGTTATTAGTGGACTTATAGATTATTAATCTATAATTTGTTACATTTATGATTAAATTATTCAAAATAGTAACAATTTTGTGCTCCTTTTCAGCAATACTCCTAGCTGGAGTTGGCGGGAAACTTGCTGGTGTAGTTACTTCAGAAACAGGCGAACCTCTAATTGGCGTAAACATCATAATTGAAAATACGGACCTTGGAACTGCTACTGGAATAAACGGTCAATATTTTATATTAAACATTTCTCCGGGAAAATATACGGTCAAGTTTTTATATATTGGTTATAAAACTCTTATACAGAGGGAAGTAACTATCCTATCTGACTTCACTACTAAATTAGATGTGGCTATGCTACAAACCGTGCTTGAATATGGGGAAGAAGTAGTTGTCATTGCGAAACGTCCACTAATTCAGAAGGATGTTACATCTAAGGTAGTGATTATGAGTTCAGATGAAATAATCAATATGCCCGTTATAGACTTCAAAGATGTGCTTGTAACAAGGGCTGGTTTTACTACTGATGCAGGAGGTGGAATCCATGTTCGTGGTGGACGAACAAATGAGATTCTTTATATGATAGATGGAATTGTGGTTAGAGATCCTATGCAAGGCAATTTCAACGGATCAGTAAATCAGAATGCCATACAAGAAATGAGTGTTATTAGCGGTGCTTTTAATGCCGAGTATGGCGAAGCCATGTCAGCAATTGTCAATATTATTACTAAAGAAGGCAGCGATAAATTTAAGGGAAAGCTTGAATATATTACAGACCAGCTAAATGATTATCCTTATCATTCTGTTGGTGCATTTAAAAGTGTTCAAGATAGTAATTATTCCCATATTAACCTGCAAGATAAACTCTTTGGATATTTTAAAAGCGCTCCTTCAGGATTTTATCCCAAAGCACTTGTGCCATTATTCAATTTACCTATAAAAGGCTCTATGAGTCTCAATGCAAGTGGTAAATTACCATTATTTAACACATATTACTTCGCTTCGTGGTATTATGGATCATATGATAGTCCACTTCCTCATGGCGTTAATATCAAACAGGACAACCAGATAAAATTAAATAAGAAATTAACTCCGAGAATTAAGTTGGGAGCTCATATTCATAGCTCGTCACGCCTTGGTCAGAGTTATTCTCATACATGGAAATACAGACCTGAACATCAAGCACACTTATTTGTAATACATGATAGAATAGCTCTTACTTTAAATCACTCCATAAGCTCACCGCTTTTCTACTACTTTTATCTGTGTCAAAATAAAGTACATACAAAAGTCGGAGTTATGAATAAAAAACCTTCTGAATATGAACGTCCTCTTACTGATGAGTCAGTTTATTTCTATGCCGCAGGAGATCAGGGAATTTATTCTGACAATAAAAGTAGTTCTTCATGTGCTAAATTTGATCTCACATACCAGGTAAATAATCTTCATCTTTTAAAATCTGGGTTTACCATTACACATCACAATCTTGATATTTATACAGAGGAACAGCCCTGGATAGGTGGGACAAACTTTAAGGACGATACCACTTTTGCACCTATTGAAGGTTCTTTTTACATTCAGGATAAAATCGAATATGATTTTATCATTGTTAATCTTGGCTTACGTTATGACTATATTAATCCGAATGCTGCTATGTGGGAGGACATACAACATTTTGTTTTCTGGGACTCAACCAATAATGTTTGGGTTCCTGCGCCAGTAGTTGATGTACCAGCAAGATTCCAATGGAGTCCTCGTATTGGAATTGCTTATCCTGTCACTGAAAATACTGTTTTTCACTTCTCTTATGGTCATTTTTTCCAGAACCCAAAGTTCGAAGCTATTACCTATAATGCAAAAAAAGATTTATCTGCAAATTTTCCCCTAGTGGGAAATCCCCGGATAAAAGCCCAAAAAACGATTTCCTTTGAAACAGGAGTAAAGCAAGCTCTTACAAGCGATATAGCCCTTGAGCTTACTGCCTGGTTAAAAGACATAAGGGATTTACTTTCTACGGTTCAGATGCGTTATTTATCTAATCAATATATTGTCTACTCCAATACCGATTATGCGAGTGTAAAAGGAATTGATATCACAATTAGCAAACGCCCTATCGGCTATTTATGTGGTTCAATCAACTATACATTTTCAGTAGCAAAAGGTAACAATTCTACTCCACTTGGTGGCTATTTTTCCGCTTATACTTATGAGGAAATTCCTCACCAGGAATTCTATTTAGATTTTGATCAGCGTCATGATATCTCAATCAATCTAAATTTCAGAACTCCCAGTAAAAGTGAAATATCTGTTTTTGGAATGAAACCTTTTGCAAATATCAATGCAAATTTGCTCGTTAATGCTGGAAGTGGTTTGCCGTATACTCCGTATGTGGATCCTTCTATACGCGTTGAAGTAAATTCTGCTCGTAAACCATGGACATTCTCAGCTGATTTTCGTATTAAGAAGATTTTCAATCTTAGATTTGCCAATATTGTAGGCTTTTTGGAAATAAAGAATTTGACTAATTATCAAAATGTCTTATATGTATTTTCTCGTACAGGAAAACCATTTGATCCCGGTTGGTCAGGGGTTGGTTCCTCAGAGGATGCTAATCATAATCCTGCAGCTGTTGGACAAGGACGAATTATTAAAATAGGGACTTATATTGATTGGTAGGAAAATAACTCTGAAAAAAAAGAGAAAAGGTTCAGAAATAAAAGCATTTACTTCTGCTACTATTTCCACTTTTTGGCTCCTTATACTTGTCTCTATATTATTAGGAAATGATAATTTCAGTCGACGTAACAATAAATTATCCGTTCGTTCCCTTTATAAAACCACAGGATTTAGTGAGAAGGCTGTTGGAGTGATGGATAAGGGACAACTTCAGAATAACACAAGTAACTTTGGTGATTTAGCAAGTTTCCATGTCTGGTTTACCAACGCTACTCATTGGCCTCGCACTGCAGAAAGTAATCGTCAATATGCTTTTGGATTAGGTCTTGTGGTTGCAGTAAATGATACTAATGTAATTGAAACTGTAACACAGTCTCAAACAAAGGCACAGGATTGGTTACCACCAGATGATGCGGCTGGACGTCACTATTCTGGAGAAATTACTGCTGTTTCTGATCAAACACCTTTTCAAGCATCCAGCGATTTCCGGGAAACATGGCCCTATGGCTACTATGACGAAAACGGAAGCTGGATAACCACTACAGAAAGAGTCTGGCCAGGTTATTTCAGGATAGATGTAAATAATCCCAATTTTCCGGATACTTTAGTAGAGCGAGAAAATGAATTTACATCTGATAGAGATATTTTTTGTATTTATAATGATGACTATAACTCTCGTAGTAGAGTCGGAATCAAAGTAGAACAAACTGCCTACAGTTATGGACGTCCTTATGCTGAAGATTTTGTCTTCTGGGATTTAAAAATTTATAACACAAGTGATCGAAACCTTGAGAATATCCATGTAGGATTTTATGCAAAGTTCCGCCCTGACTACGATTTCCATGATTATTTAAACTTTATTGATACAGATAATGATGGAAAAAAAGACCTTGTTTATGTTTATGATTTGGATAATGAAGCAAGTGAGTCATGGGCAGATTCAGATGATCCTCTGGGGATTGTGGGACTTCGGGTTTATGATACTCCTTATCAGATGGGTATAACCAATTTTCATCACTTCGCCCGTGGGGTATCTCCAATAACTGACGAGGAAATGTGGGCTCTTATGACTAGTGATAAGAGTAGTCCTTATTTAAAAAACCCAAAATATTATTTTCACGGCAGTGATATAAATATTGATTGTACAAGAGTGGATTCCCTTGCAATATTCTACCCACCTTGGTCAGATATGGAAGGTGCTGAAGAATTAGAAGGAGATGCAATAAATTACATCGTCTCATCTGGACCATTTACATTAAAGTCAGACTCCATTGTTACTATTTCTCTCGGACTGATTATGGGTGATGCAGGGGTGATTCCTGACCAGCCTGATACAAGCGATTTGATGAAGAATGTACGTATAGCTAATAAGATGTATTTATACTATTTTCAAGGTTCGGGACCTCCCAATCCACCTATAGTTAATACAATAGCCGGTGATGGAAGAGCTACTCTGTATTGGAGTTCAGAACCTTCAGAAAGTTCAATTGACGTACTTTCAGGAAAGAGAGATTTCGAAGGGTATAAAGTCTTCCGAAGTACTGATCTAGGACGTACCTGGGGTGATATTATTACTGATGTTTATGGTAATACTATTGGTTATAAACCTATTGCCATTTTCGATTTGGATAATGATGTCGAGGGTACTGATCCTGTTTTTCCCCAACATTTAGGATATAATACCGGCTTGAAGCATACATTTGTGGATTCTAATTTGATTAATGGAGTTGAATACTGGTATTGTGTTACAGCCTATGATTGCGGGAATCAAAATCCAGACAGTCTTGAACAATCTTATATGTATCCGCTTGGTGCTTCAGTTTTTGAATCACATACCGTTTCAGTTATACCAGGGGTTTTAGCAAGTAATATAACAGATGCTTATACACCTCCTGGTAATCTTGACCCAATTGGCGGTGTGTGTGAAGGTATTGTTCAGGTAAAAATTGTTGATCCAGCTGCTATTAATGGTCATGAATATGAAATTACTTTCAGTAACGATGCTATTTACTCTATTGAAGATAATGACACTACTTTTGGGACTGGCTTTACCCTAATAGATACCGATGAAATGGATACTCTATTTTTAAATCACTTACTTTCCAATGAAACAGGAGATAATTTACCAGTTGTAGACGGATTTCGTTTAACCGTCCGGAATTCACAAATGGGCGTTAAATTGATGAGTTGGACAAAGGTTCAGGGTGACACCTGTACATTCGATTGGCGTTATCAGAGTAAGTATCCCGGCAGAATGGATGCGGCTCAGGAAAATGTTTCTACCACGGATGACTGGCGAATTATAGTAGATTATGATGTCGGTTTAGACGCATCCTGGTATGATTATTTTTCTGGAGTCTTGCAAGATGAAAAACAACATTTGCCTATCCGTGTAGAAGTAATTTCTGATCCTGATAATCCTATTGATATTTCATCAAATACCTGGCTTTGCGAATTTGCAGTTTTAGCGTCTTGGGAAGATTATAGGAAAAGCTACTATAGTCCCTTGGGATGGGATCTAATCCCTGGTGGGAAAGGTTATTTAGCTGGCAGTCCTGGTTGGTATGAAAAGCATGTTGACATGATTATCTTGGAAAAGATTGATACGGATACTACTACAGTGGATACAATTCCGAATTTCATCTATTTATTTACCAATAATAAGCCCGACTCATCATACAATTTTATGGGGGAACTGGAAATTATTGACGCTAACCCTCCATCTGATGGAGATGAATTTACTATTCGAACTTATAAACCATTTCGTCCGGAGATTTCATACCAGTTTAGTACAATTGCCCAAGAACAACAATCAGCGGCAAATATAAATCCATTGGATGATATCAGGGTTGTTCCAGATCCTTATGTTATTACTAATTCTTGGGAAACCAACGAATTCGGAAAGAAGCTCCAATTCAACTATTTACCAAATAAGTGCACAATTAAGATTTATACATTAGTTGGGGAACATATTGCTACATTGGATCATAATTCTCCTAACACAGGCTACGAATTTTGGGATATGCGAACATATAATGATCAGTTCGTCGCTCCAGGAGTATATCTCTACTATGCATCAACACCAGATGGTTATAATACCGTGGGGAGGTTTTTAGTTATACGATGAAGCGTTTAATAATACTTTTAATTTTCTGTACTTCCATTGCCTTTGGAGAATTCGATAAGGTTGGTACAACAGCCGCCCAATTTTTAAAGATAGGAGTTGGTGCTCGAGCATTAGGCATGGGTGGTGGATTTGTAGCACTCGCTAATGATGGCTCTGCTCACTACTGGAATCCCGCAGGTTTGGTTTTATCTCCTGAAATTAGTATTGCACTTTATCATAATCCCTGGATTCTGGATATTAGCCATGATTATGTTAGCCTTACTGTACCGGGCGGTTCGATTGGGACATTCGGTCTTTCTCTTTCTACTCTTACTATGGATGAAAAAGAAGTAACCACGGTTAAAGAACCGAATGGAACTGGTATTTATTATTCTGTTATGGATATGGCATTAGGAGCTAGCTATGCAAGACATATTAGTCATCGGTTAACCTATGGAATAACGTTTAAATATATTCGACTAAAAGCATATAACGAACAAGCCCATACTTTTGCTATAGATGTTGGTTCAATCTTAAAGACTGACTTTTATGGTATGAAGCTAGGTATGTCACTTTCTAATTTCGGAGGAGAAATACAGTTCGCTGGACGAGATCTAATCGAAAAGGCTGACATTGATGAAGATATAGATGGTAACTATCTTACTGATGTAAATCTCCAAACTGAACCCTGGCCTCTTCCAATGATGATTAGAATTGGGATAGCTTTGGATTTATTGGGAGATAGCGAAGCTATCTTATCCAATAAAGTTAATCGTTTAACTCTTGCAATAGATGCAATTCATCCTAGCGATAGTCCCGAACATATAAACATGGGATTAGAGTTTGCATTCCATAAAACGCTATTTCTAAGAAGTGGCAATCGTTTTAATTATGATGAAGAGAATATCACCTTTGGTGCTGGATTACGTCTACATTTAAAAACACTCGGCAGTGCCATTATTAATTATGCAGTGGTCCCATTTGGGATATTTGGAAGAACTTCTCAGATTTCATTAGAATTGTATATTGATTAATATAAAATTGTGATTGTATGTATATCTACTTATTCACAAATAACACTAATAAATGAATGGAATTTTTCATACATATTAGAATTAACAAATGGAGGTAAGTATGTTTAAGAAAGCTGTGAATCGCAGAATCACTGTATTCATTGGAGTGCTAACCATCGCTATGATATTTGTCTGCTTTGGGGCATGCGAATCCGAACAAGAGAATGTAAAACTCTGGAATAATAACACATTTCAACAGAAAATTGTTGATATGAGTAAGTATAGTGAAGGTATAATAAAAGCAAAAGTTGAAGGTAAATGGAAGGAGTTTAAAATAGAAGAACTTCCCGATAAATTTATAGAGTGGAATATTAAGAGGAGATTTGAAACAATTGAAAAAATAAAGAAAATGCAACCCCCTTCTCTTGATGGTCCACACAATGCTATGGTTGCCAGCCATGGAAGAAAACGTTCTGATTCTCAGTTTTCTATTAATAATGCAGTGAAGGGAACGGGGTTTATACCAAAAGAAGAAAATTTGAAGGCAATAATTAAACAACTTAATTCAACCATAGATAATCCATTTGAAAAAAAGATAGCAATTCTTGAAAGTTTTTATGAGAATGGTGATTCTATATTTGACCGCACCAAGCTAGTTTCTTTGGAACTTTACTCTACACCAAAGTTTGAAACCCAAACTTTTTTAAACCAGATGACTGATCCTGGTGTTGCCCTTGTCTTCCTGGATATTCCTACTTTTAAAATAAAATCTATTGCTCAGCTGTTACATCCTGATGATCCTGAACTTACAGATTATGAAAAGGACGTTGTTGAATATATTAACCTTATACATAGCTATTTTCATGGTGAATTTCCCAAGATGTTTATTGCTGTATTATACCACATTGTAGAAGTTTATGACAGTTCTCCCGGAAGAGGAGGAAAAGGCATTAAAATTGTTCCTCCTTCTTCATAAGATAAACTAAACTTCATTCAATTAAAGTATAGTTGCAAAATGTTTTATGCAGCTTAATTTTTATGGCTTTCATTATTTTTAATTGATAATAAATGCTAAGAGGAGTCAAAATGGAGACAAAAGCCATTATTAAATGGTACTTCGAAGATCATCACAATGAGATTAAGAATCGTATTGTTGATTTAGTACGTGAAATGGTAAGAGAAAAGACGGTAAATGTTGTATCGGAAAAGCTTCCCGAACATCCATACTTGAAATTCCGCGGTGAAGAGTATCGAATAGCGAAAATAATTAGAAGAGAACTTGATAAAATTGGTATTCCTTACGAAGAGTTTGCCCGGATGGAAGGACGCCCAAATGTTATCGGTAAACTTGGTATGAATGTTAGTGGTAAACGACTTTTAATGCCAGGTCACATGGATGTAGTACCAGCAGGTGATGGTTGGGATAGCGATCCCTACAAAGTTATTGAAAAGGACGGCGTACTTTTTGGTAGAGGCACACTGGATAATAAGGGACCTCTTGTCTCTATTATAATTGCTGCAGAAGTGTTAAAAAGGTTGGGACTTGATAAACAACTTAAAGGTGAACTCTTAATTGCTGCTCTTGCTGATGAGGAAGCCGAAGATCCTGACGGCATTGATTATGGTATTGGTTATCTACTTGAAGAAAAACTCATTAATCCAACTTATGCTGTAGTGCCTGATATTGGTGAAAATATGAAGTCAATAGATGTTGCGGAAAAGGGACGTACTGTTTTTAAAGTTAAAGCGATTGGTAAGCAAGCACACGGATCGACGCCGGAACGAGGAATCAATGCTGTTTATATGATGGCAAAGTTAGTTGGTAAAATTGAAAATCTAAAATTTAATTATGAAGTGCATCCGGTACTTGGTCATCCATCGCTTAATCTTGGTGAAATTCACGGAGGTGCTGCTCCGAATATTGTTCCAGGTACTTGTATGATTTATTTGGATATTCGAACTGTTCCTGGTATGATGAAAGAAAATGTGCTTAACCAACTGCAACAATGTATTGACAAAGTAGAAAACGGTAAGTTTGAACTTGAAGTGATGTCGTGGAATGAACCGCATGCTATAGATCCTAACAACGAATTAGTTCACTCTATTATAAATAATTCTAAGGAAGTATTAGGTTTTGAGCCGAAACCTTTTGGTATGGGTGGTGGTACCTTTGCTAAAACACTCAATCTAAAAGGAGTAATGTCAGTTGGTTGGGGTCCAGGAGATGATGAAGCGTTTCATGTTGCCAATGAATATGTAGAAATTCAACAATTGGTGGATTTTTCTCTACTTACCTGTATGGTTTCACTCGACCTGTTGAGCTGATAGATAGGGACGCTTGTTATTTTGTGAAAGATTAGTATAGACGATTATTGTGTTTATTGGAAATTTTTCTACACTATTTTAGTAAACAAGTTTATGTTTCCAGATATATTAATCCTGATTGTAATTTCAGTCGTTCTGATTATTAAGTATTTTTATTTTGTATTTTTCTATTTTACGATAAAAAGTTTTTCTATCAATACCAAATATTTTTGCAGCTTTAGTCAAATTTCCATTTGCTTCAGAAACTGCACGATTAATTAGTTCTTTTTCGATATCCGAACTAATGTCTTTAAGTGCATTCTTAAAAGAGCTGTATTTTTCTAATGAGAAACGAGTTGTTTCTGAAATGCGACTTTCGTAAATATCTTTACAAGGAAGATTAATATGCTGTGGCAATATCTTATTAGATGCCAGGAGTACTGCTTTTCTTATAACATTTCTTAATTGTCGAACATTTCCTGGCCATGTATAATTTAATAAGTATTTCATTGCTTTTTTAGATATTTCAGAAACGTTACGATCAATTTCTTTGTTTGCTTTCTGGATAAATATGTTTACTAAATGAGGTATATCCTCAACTCGTTCATGTAGAGGTGGTACATTTATGACAAATTCTGTTAGTCGATAAAATAGATCTTTTCTAAAATTTCCCTCATCTACCAATCTTTGAAGGTCTTTATTCGAAGCAACGATTAAACGAGTATGTATTTCGATCTCGCTATCAGAGCCAATAGGTGATATTTTCTTTTGTTCTACAACTCTTAATAATCGTCTTTGGTGTTGTAACGGGAAATTTCCTATTTCGTCAAGAAACAGTGTCCCTTGGTTTGCGATTTCGAATTTTCCTTTGTTTCTTTTATACGCACCTGTAAAAGATCCCTTTTCAAACCCAAAAAGTTCACTTTCAATTAAAGTTTCAGGAATTGCTCCACAATCTAATGCAACAAATGGGAATTTATTTCGATTGCTTATACGATGGATATAATTAGCAATAACTTCTTTACCTGAGCCGGTTTCTCCTTGTATCAAAACAGTAATATCGGTAGGAGCAACTATATCAATTTGTTTTAGAATTTTTTTTATTACTTCACTTTTGCCGAAAATCTCTTCCCCATTTATTGTTTCTCCTAAGGATCGGCGTAGATTATTTAATTCTTTTTTAACTTTTTGACTGCTGACTGCTCTACTAACAATTAAGAGCAGTACTTCATTGTTAAATGGTTTTTCTATAAAGTCATAAGCGCCCATTTTCATAGCTTTAACCGCAGTAGATACTTCGCCATAAGCGGTTATGTTAATTACAATCATTCCTGATCTGATTTCGGTTTGAATATTTTCTAAAACTTGCCATCCATCCATTACAGGGAGTTTCATATCAAGAATAACGCAATTGGGATTATATTTCCTGATTTTGTATATAGCTGATTTTCCGTCACCTGATGTGTAAGTTTTATACCCATTTTCAACAAACAGTTCGGAAATATTTTCTCTTGTATCTACGTTGTCATCGACGATTAAAATTGAATCCATTATATTTTTCCTCTGCAATGTTATTAGTATAAAACGATACTTTCACGATTGAGTTGATATGAGTTTTGTTAAAAGTATTGATCATTTCTTTTTAATAGCCGGTATTTTTATTTTAAAATTGCTACCTTTTCCCAACTCACTTTCTACTTCGATTTTTCCACCATGTACTTCAATAATATCCTTCACAAGGGGAAGTCCAAGACCAAAGCCCGTTGGTTTTGATGAGTAAAACGGCTGAAAAATGCATTTTAAATTATCAGTACTGATCCCACAACCGTTGTCTATTATTTCAATTAATACTTCTTTACTTGAATCAATATATTTTGAATTTATAGTTAAAATTCCATGATCAGCCATTGCATCAAAAGCATTGTTGATGATGTTTTTAAATGCTTGAAATAGTCTGAATTCATCTGCAAAAATTTTTAATGTTTTGTTTTCTATATTAATATAAACTTTGACTTTTTTCCCATGTTCGATTTTTTCTAATGTAAAAGATTTAATTCTTTCAATAAAGTCTGAAACCTTTATTTTTGAGAATTCAAATTCAGGTCGATGTGTAAAGCTATACAAATCCCGAACTACCTTATCACAAAAATCAACATTTCTGTTAATCACGTCCATATGCTTTTGGATCTTTGCGTTCGCTTCGGTTACTTTTGAGGTGGCAACAAGCTGAGCCGAACTCTTAATACTTGTCAGGGGATTTTTAATTTCATGTGCAAGTTTTAAGGTTAGTTGTTTTAAACTTTCTCTTTTTAATTTTTCTGCTTCTCTAAGTTCTTTTTCAGCTTTTTTCAAATCGGTTATATCTCTTCCAATGCCATGGATTCCAATAACTTTACCGTCTTCTTTTAATGGTCTCATTTTAAGCCAAAAAGTTTTTCTTACGTTATTCCTTGAGATTGTTTCTATTTCATATTCTACTGATTTACCATTAATTGCTTTTTTGTAATTCCTTATTATCCTGTTTCTATGCTCTGGAACGATTAAGTCTAAAGGTTGTTTTCCTATAAGTTCATCCTTAGAATGACCTGAAAGCATTTCGAAAAGGCTGTTTACAGAAAGTAACTTTCCTTCAATGTCTGAAGTCCATATAATATCATTAGCATTTTCAAAAAGATCACGAAATTTCTCCTCGCTTTTTCTTAAATTTGATTCAGTATCTCTTCTTATTTTAACTTCTTGAGCTAAATGATCATTTATTTTGTTTATTTCACTTGTTCTTATAAGAACCAGAGATTCAAGTTCTCTTTTTTGTGCTTGGATATTTGCTACTCTGAGCCAGTAGATTAGAATAATTGTACCCAAAAATGATATTGCTAAAAGTACTCTAAACCACCAGGTTTTCCAGAATGGGGGAATAATTGTTAAATTAATTGAGATACCATCTATATTCCAAATTCCTTCATGATTAGCACCTTTCAACTTAAAAACATATTTACCTGGAGCAAGGTTTGAATAGCTGGCATAGTGCCTATTTCCAGAATAGATCCAGTCTTTGTCAAGACCTTCTAATTTATAGGAATACTGATTTCTTTGAACATTTGTAAAATCAAGCAGGGCAAACTCAAATGTAAAGTAATTACTTTTATATGATAGTTCAATTTGATCAATATCTGAGATTGCTTTGTCAAACTTTATATTTTTTCCAAATACTTTAAAACCTGTTAATACAATAGGGGAAATATGGGATTGCTCTAATATTCTATCAGGATTAAAGCAAATAAATCCATTAATTCCTCCAAAAAACATATCACCGGACTGGCTTTTAAAGGATCCTCCCATTGTAGATGACATAAGTCTTCCTGAATGTGAATAATGGTTTACTCCATATTCTCTGGAATAGTTCGTAAAAGTGGTATTCACTATATCGAATTTAGATAATCCTTTGCGTGTGTTTACCCATAGGCAACCATTATTATCTTCTAAAATTCCATTGATACGATTAGAGGGAAGACCGTCAGCTTTTGTGTAATTAATAAATTTATTATTTACTCTATCATAATTATTTAGTCCCGTGAATTCAACTACTAAGTGCAACTCAGGAACAATTTGGAAAAGCAGGCAAGCTGCCGTATCATTTGGCCTGTTTTTTCCACAAAAAGAGAGGTGCACAAATGGATTCATACAAACAGCTTACCCTGGAACAAAGATACGGAATTTATTCGTTGATTAAAACAGGTCATAGTCAAACGGAAATTGCCGCTGTAATTGGCGTTCACAAATCTACCATCAGTCGTGAATTGCATCGCAACCATGGTGAACGTGGTTATCGTTTCAAGCAGGCTCACCGCAAGGCTAATGATCGCCGGAAAGAAAAAATTCCTTTACGTATTGATCGAGAAACCTGGGCAATGATTGAAGCGCTGGTTGGTGAAGATTGGTCTCCCGAGCAGATTTCAGGCTGGATGAAACTGGAGATAGATATTTCCGTTAGTCCCGAATGGATTTATCATCACATTTTGTTAGACAAACAATCCGGTGGTCACCTGTATCGTCATTTACGTTGTCGGAAAAAGAGAAAGAAGCGGTATGGCTCTAATGACCGACGGGGAGAGATTAAAAACAAAGTTAGTATTGATGAACGTCCCGCAATTGTGGAAGCCAAGGAACGCATTGGAGACTGGGAAGCCGATACCATTATCGGCAAACAACGCAAACAAGCGTTGGTCTCTCTTACAGAAAGGAAATCTCGTTTTTCCTTGATCTATAAAGTCGAGCGAAAAACATCCGATCAGGTGACAGAAGCGATTAGCCATCTCTTGCTTCCAATAAAGCAGTACGTTCATACCGTGACATCTGACAATGGTAAAGAGTTTGCCGGACATCATGTGACTGCAAATAACTTAGACGCTGATTTCTATTTTGCTCATCCCTATTCTTCGTTTGAGCGGGGCTTGAACGAAAATACCAATGGGCTTATCAGACAATACTTTCCAAAAGATAGAAACTTTACCACCATTACTACTGAAGAGATTATACGAACTATTAAAAAACTGAATAACCGGCCAAGAAAATGTCTTGGATTTAAAACACCTAATCATGTATTTTTTGGAGGTGCTAATTGTTGCACTTAATACTTGAATCCAGGTCCTGATTGGATTGTTCCTACCCATAAATTGCAATATTGGTCTTCACAAATAGATGTAATGGTATTGCTACTTAAGGAATTTGGAATATTTGGATCATGTCTATAATGGAAAAATTGTTTTGTTTCTTTATTAAATATTTTAAGTCCATCACCCCAGGTTCCGATCCATATTGTACCGGATTTGTCCTCATAAATTGAAATTATCATTTTAGATTGTAAGGAGTGTATGTTATTTGGTTCATATTTATAAGGGATGAATGTCAATTTTTCTTTATCGAATTCAAGAAGACAACTACCAAAAGTTCCAATCCAGAGTGTACCTGACCTATCTTCATAAATTGCTGATACAATATTGTTACGATAGTAACGTCTGAGGTTAGTATTATTAGGATCGGGCTTGTAATTTAAAAAGATCTCGTTTTCCTTATCAAATTTATCAAGCCCACTTCTGGTTCCAATCCAGAGATTGCTATTATTATCTTCGTAAATTGAATAGATTTTATCGTCACTTAAACTATAAGGTTTATTTGGATCGTGTTTAAAATGTGTAAATGAATTTTGGTCACTATTGTATCTGTTCAGACCACCGCCGGAGGTTCCGATCCATAATAAACCAGATTTATCCTTATATATTGCTTTAATTATGTTATTACTTAAACTATTTGGATTATCAGGTTCTTTTTTAAAGTGTATGAATTTTCTTTGGAGTATGAATTTGTTTATTCCATATCCAAATGTTCCAATCCATAAGTTTCCGGAATTGTCCTGGTATATTGAACTTATACTATTTCCGCTTATGCTGCTTGGATCATTAGGATCGTTCTTGAAGTGCATGAATTTTTCTGTTTTTCTATTATATGCATTAAGCCCGCCTTTTGAAGTTCCAATCCATAATATACCGTCTTGATTAAATCGGTCTTCGAATAGAGAAAGTACTGTATTATCACTTAAACAGTTAGTACTTGTTGAATCATATATAAAGTGAGTAAAAGTCTCATTTTTTCTATTGAATTTATTCAGACCTCCAAAAGCAGTACCAATCCAGAGGGTGCCGAAAACATCTTCATATATTGTTATAATGGAATTACTGCTTATACTATATGGGTTAGATGGATCATGAGTAAAGTGTATAAAAGTCTCTGTTTCTTTATCAAATTTGTAAAGTCCGTTATTATTTGTCCCTATCCAGATGAATCCATCTTTATCTATGTAAGCTTTCTTAATACGATCATAACTTAAACTATTTGGATTGTTAGGCTCATGTTTATAATGTTTAAATTTCGTAGTTTTCCTATTGAATTTGTTAAGTCCTCCGAATGTACTTATCCAGAGGGTCCCGTCATTATCTTCGAATATCGAAGAAATCTTATTGGAGCTTATACTATTTTGGTCAGTGGAATCATGTTTATAACTAATAAATTTCTCGGTTTCGCTATCGAAGATATTGAGACCACCACCCCAGGTTCCAATCCAGAGTGTACCTGATTTGTCTTGATAAATACAACTAATACTACTGGATGAAATTGGGTAAGGAGCTACACTCTTATGGGAGTAGATTTTTATATTATAACCATCGTATCTATTCAATCCCTTACGTGTGCCAAACCACATATAGTCCTGGTTATCTTGAAAAATACAATTCACGTATCTATTAGAAAGACCATCATGAATAGAAATATGGGAAAAATGAATTCGTTCTGACTGTGAATAAGTAATAGAAGTACTCAAAGTAATAAGGAGAACGAGGGAGATTTTCCTCAATAAGTCTAATATTAATTTTGTCTTTCCACAAATCATTTATTTAAAACCTGAGTCCAAATCGATTTTTGGATAACATTTAAACTGCTATTATTCCCAATACATAACATTTTCCAAACCTTGCGATAATTTAATGATATTTATGATGATACAAAATAGTTTGTAATCAGAAATTAAAATTGTTGTGTAGAGATAAGAAATGATTAATTGTCAATGTAAACCTGATAGATATTAGATGATCTGCTTCTAATTTTCAGATACTTTTTAATATATAAGATGAATTACTTAGTTTTTCAGATTCGGAGAGCTATATGCAAACCGGAAGGCTAAATCCAAAATAGTTGATAATTCGTAGTCAATACTCTATATTCAAAAGTTAATTGTAATTATTTAAAAGGTGAGATTATGAAGAAAATTACAAAAATATTTTTAATAATATTCTCATTATTCACACTAATTTTAGCACAGGATCATCTACTAATCACAGAAATTTGTGTTATACCTACAGCGGCTGAGTTAATAGAGATATATAATCCAACAGATACTGAAATTTCACTGGATGGCAGGTGAAAAGAGATTCAATAGATAAGGGATCTTATGGATAGTAGGAAATCTTTCCTTATTGCTATAACTGTTTTTACCTTTTTTACTGTAATAATTGCATATGAAGTTGAAGTAGATACTTTGACTGTAATGACATATAATATTCTGAATTTTGATTCTTACAGTACAGATAGGGTGGCAAACTTTAATAAAATAATTGAGGAAGTAAATCCAGATATTTTAGTTGTTCAAGAACTGAAATCAGCGTCAGGGGGACAACTTTTTTTAAACAATGTGATGAATGCAGGAGGAGATGAATATAGTGCTACACCTTTTATTGATGGTCCTTATACCGACAATCAACTTTTTTATAGAAATTCTATCATTCTACACGTAAAGACAGAACAAATTCATACAGATCTTAGAGATATTTCTGCTTATACTCTTGGATTAAACAATTATTCCGATACCTCTTTTAAATTCATTATCTATACAGTCCACCTAAAAGCCAGTCAAGGCAGTGAAGAAGAAAACAGACGGTATATTGAGGTCTTAAAACTAAAAGAACATGCAGATTATCACTATCTCGAAACACACTACATAGTTGCAGGTGATTTGAATGTATATAACGCTAATGAACCTGCATATAAGGTTCTGATTGACAGTATGGCAATTGATCTCTTCGATCCGATTGACAGTCCTGGTAATTGGCATAATAGTGGAAGTTTTGCATGGTTGCATACTCAAGCTACGAGAGAGAATTATAATGGATGGAATTATGGAGGATTGGACGATCGTTTTGATTTTATATTAATGTCCGAGCCCTTTCATACTAGTGATGGTTTACAATATGTCTCTGGTTCGTATAAAGCCTATGGGAATGATGGTAATCATTTTAATAATTCCATAAACGATGGAGTAAATACAGCCGTTTCGACCGATTTAGCAGATGCACTTTATTATGCTTCTGACCATTTGCCGGTTGTAGCAAAAGTATGTTACAGTACTTCAAATTCTGAATCAATGGATGAAACATATTTACCCGATGAATTGCAGTTGCTTGTTGCATATCCTAATCCATTTAATCAGTCTGTGAATTTTAAAGTTGAGGTACCGGAACAGGGAAATTATAATATTTCTGTTTTTGATCTTACTGGAAATTTGATATGGAGTAATAATTTTCAATCTCATGATAGAACTGTATATACACTATCGTGGGATGGAACCAATAAATATAACCGACCTTTAAGTTCAGGCATTTATATTGTTAAAGTTGTCGGATTAAGTTATAATCAAAAAATTAAGGTTATTTTATTAAAGTGAAAAAAGTATATAAAGCATTATTCCTAGCAACTGTTTTTTCATCATCACTTTTTGCCCAAAAGAGAGCTGCTTATTTCTTATTCTATGAGGATTTTGTAAAAGGATTAACTGCGGAAATAGTAGAATTAAAACATCATTCTCATTATAGAGCCGATTATGAAGATAATAAATTACTTACTTTGACAAAAATTGATTCAAATAAAATAGTTTTAGAGAAAAAAGTATTTATATATGGGCAATTGGGGAGCTTGAAAAAGACTGTGTCGTACGATGGATCGGGCAATCTTTTATCTGAAATATCCTATGAACCTGATGAAGTGCAAAAAAAGTTAATAGAAAAAATTTACGGAAGGGAATGGATACCACATCAAGAAGGTTATTATACTGAGACTGTATTTGATTCAACTGGTAATGTTATCAATAGCAATATTTTTTCGGTAAATGGGGAACTGATCGGAAGAGTTGAATCCAAATACGGTGAAGAAAATAGGTTAATAAAAGAAACATGGTTTATTGGTAAACATGATCAATTATTAGAATATACAATTTTTTCTTTTGACTCTGTAGATTCCATTCAAACTGTAGAACAGTTTGATGGAAAAGGTGATATAATTAGTAGTATAAAACTAAAAATCCATCCTCAATAAATATGTGTTACATTTACAAAAAAGTATGCTATGACAGGTTGGCGCGTTGGGTACTTGCATGCAGATGAGGAACTGATTCCACAAATTGCAAAGGCACATATCCCTTTATATATTCAGGGAAAGTAACAAATAAATAGAAGGTGCATATGAAGATAACTATAATTTATGATAACACAGTTTTTCAGCGAGGTCTTAAATCCGATTGGGGTTTTTCCTGCTTGGTAGAAATATATGGTAAAAAAATACTTTTTGATACTGGTGCAAACGGTGCTATTCTTCTTGATAATATGAAAAGATTGAACATAAAGCCTACTGAGGTTAAAGAGGTTTTTATTTCCCATTATCATTGGGATCATACAGGTGGACTTTCGGATTTTCTTAAGGTGAATCCAGTGAAAGTATATATTCCTTCATCTTTCAAGAAACTATGTATAGCTAAAGATGTAGTAATTGTAAAAAAATCAATTACAATAGGTGAGAATATCTTTTCAACTGGAGAACTAAATGGAGTGGAGCAATCTCTTATTGTTAAAACAGAAAAAGGGGTAGTCATTATTGTCGGTTGTTCTCATTCGGGTGTTGGAAATATTTTAAAAGCAGCTTCACAATTCGGTAAACCGTATGCACTTATTGGAGGATTACATGGATTTAGTGATTTTGATCTTGTTAAAGGCCTAACTCTTATCTGTCCTACCCATTGTACTCAACACATATCGGAAATAAAGTCTCTATATCCTGAAAAATATATTAGTGGTGGAGCAGGTAAAGTGATAATGATATAGGTTTGTAATTTGCTAGAATTACAACAAAATCGCCTCATAAACTGTATATCAAGATTTGATGTGGAATAATTAATGAGTTTACTTAAAAAGCCAAGATTTATCTTTGTCACACTGAGTAATCACAATTTATTGTGATGTTATCGAAGTGTGTTTGGAGGATGTCTCCCCTCGATGAACTCAGGATGACATCCAATTAGTTACTTTTA
>JADHYC010000029.1 GCA_016782645.1 Fidelibacterota bacterium
TTTGGCTGGCAAGGAAAGTAACACCGATTTTATCCTTACGATTAGAGTAAAAAGAACTAATGTCTCTGCCTCCTTTTTGAGTTTGGTTAAATAGAACAGACCATTCAGGTTTTTTAGTGGGATTTTTAGAAATCAGATTAACAATTCCTGCAATGGCATCCCCGCCGTAAAGAGCGGAAGCTGAACCTTTAATCACTTCTATTTGTTTCAAATCCAGTGGAGGTATTTGCAATAGGCTTAAGCCTGCCGAGAAGCCACTGTAAACCGGAAAACCATCTTTTAGTAACTGTGTGTATTTCCCGGGAAGTCCTTGAATAAGGAAACTTACATTTCCTGATGTTGCAGAAGTTTGTTGAATCTGGATACCCGATGTTTCTCCCAGTAGCTTAGAAATATTACCAGGTCTTATTGCTATTTCTTCATTAACTTCCTCTGAACCAAGCACTTCTACCCTTACTGGGACATCTTCGATTCTATTGTTAGTTCGGGTAGTAGTAACAATTATTCCCTCGAATTCCAATACAGTTGGTTCCAGTAATACAGCTTGTATTTCTTCAGGATTTGTTAAAGGAAAGGATACGCTGAGTTGTAAAGATTTATAACCAATATAAGAAAATTCAATTGTAAATGTTCCGTTAGGGATGTTTTTTACAATTACTTCTCCGTTAATATCTGAGATTGCACCTATATTAGTGGTTTTAACAATAGCATTAACACCAATGAGGATTTCATCGGATTTTTCATCTCTAACAATTGCTTTAAAGCTATTTTGACTGAAAGCAAGCTGTGTTATTAGAATGAATATGATCGAAAAAGAAGTTCGTATAAATTTTATAAATCCTCCGAATATGATATTGGTTCAAGTTGTTTATAAAAACACTTATTTTGCATTGTAAAAATTAGCAAATCTGTATTTACAGGCTCAGGAACTGAAATATGTATCTAACTTTTTATATTCTTGAAATGAATGACTTAAATAGCAGTTATTATTTAAAAAGTATTTCGCTGTTTCCAGATTTAACAGGACTTTGGATCTCTGGTCGGTTTTGCATATCACATTTTCCTTCGAATTGTGCTCCCTCTTCTATGACAATTTGTGATGCCCTCACATCTCCACGGAGCATTGAACTATCACCCAATACAACTTTACCGGAAGCGATTACATTTCCCTCAACCTGTCCCCCGATATGAAGGTCTTTGCCAACTAGCTTTCCAATAATTACAGCACCTTGAAGTACTCTAATTGTTCCTTCTGTCTCAATATCTCCGGTTACTTTACCATTAACAATAATGTTTCCGGCTAACTTAATATCACCATTTACTATCGAATTCTCACCAATTATGGTATTAATTGACGGATCCTTCTTCTTCATATTTTTGCCTTTCAACTATCTCCCAATATTTCTAATAGAAACATCTGACCGTCTATAAGAATATATCATGCTCTGTGGGTCTATTGGATTTCCTTCTCTCCATATTTCAAAATGAAGATGGGGACCATTGCTAATACCAGTGTTTCCCAAGTATCCAATAACTTCGCCCCGATTTACATATTGGTGTTCTTCAACTATATTCCTCTGGTTGTGTCCATAAATAGTAAAATAACCATTTGCATGATAAATAATTATCATATATCCTAAATGATAAGTCCAGTTTGAAAACACGACAACGCCTGATGCTGCTGCCTTGACCGGTTCCCCCTCAGATGCTGCAACGTCAACACCGTAGTGATTATCCTCAGTGAAAATATGATCATTAACAAAACCCTGTGTAATGTACCCATCGACGGGTGGATAAATCGGTATGTTCTCAAGATAACTTATTTCTATTGATTTACTAGTGAGTTGGTTACTAATACCGGGAGGAATGAACAGAGAATCAAAATCAAGAGAATCAATTGAGGGAAGACTTAAATCAGCTCCAAGAACTGATCTGATATATTGATCCATCTGCCTGATCTGATTATAGTCGCTAAGTATTTTCGTAACTATAAGCCTGTCCTGGATTAGTTGCTCATTTTCGGCTGAAACTCGATTGTACTCCAAAGCTTTTGGCAAAGACAGACAGATAGTAACAATGGTTGAGACAATTGTAACTATCAGTAAGGAAATAACAATCCGAGTTGTTGTGGTACTGAAGGTGCGAATAAATGGTTTTTCTTTATTGTCTGCAAGGATATGTAATGTATAGTAATTCTTTTTCAATTTGATAAGTCCTCAATAGATTCAAAAATTTCTAATAAACGGTTCAAATCTTCTTTTGAGTAGAATTCTATTTCAATATTTCCCTTTTTCTCGTTCCCCCGAATCCTGACCCGCGAACCCATGATGTGCATCAGTCGCTCCTCTAAATCTTTAATAAAAAGAGTTTTTATCTGTTTTTTTTTCTCAGGGAATTTATGTTTTGTTGATTCTACTTTTTTCACAAGAGATTCAACATCTCGAACATTAAGCCCATCCCTCTTTATTCGTCTCCAAAGGTTAACCTGCTGTTTTTCGTTATCTAAAGAGAGAATTGGTCTGGCATGACCGGCACTCAATTTAGCCTCTCTCAAATCCCTTAGAATTGGTTCAGGAAGGTTAAGTAATCGCAACGAATTGGTAATTGTTGATCTTACTTTACTTACCTTTTTTGCAATTTCTTCGTGGGAAAGATTGAATGTATCAGAAAGTATCTGAAATGCTTCTGCTTCTTCAACGGGATTCAAATCTTCACGCTGCAAATTTTCAATAAGCGCAAGCTCCACCATCTCAGCATCGCTCTTAACTGGCAAGATATATGATGGAATTGTCTTTAGACCTAATTCCCGAGATGCTATTAATCGACGCTCCCCGGCGATCAGTTCAAAGCCATCATCAATTTGCCTGATTGTTATAGGCTGTATGATCCCTTTTTCGCGAATAGACTGCTTCAATTCAGCCATTGCTTCTTCGTTAAAATTTTTCCTCGGTTGATTTGGATTTGTACATATGTTATCCAATTCTACTTCTGCAACTTTGTAAACCAGCTCCATTCCTTGTGGATACTCAGGAATGATAGCGCTGATTCCTTTACCCAATCGTTTGACCGTCATTCTTTAAAATCTCTCCGACTAAATTCATGTAATCCTGAGCTCCAGCACAAGAGGCATCATAAAGTATTATCGGTTTTCCGAAACTGGGAGATTCACCAAGGCGAACGTTACGTCGAATAATAGTTTGATAGACTTTTTCTTTAAAATGGCTCCTTATCTGTTCTGTTACTTCCTTTGAAAGTCGAAGCCTCGAGTCATACATTGTAATTAAAACGCCCTCAATCTGAAGTCCTCTGTTTAAACTTCTCTGAACTAAACGAATTGTATAAAGTAGCTGCCCAAGTCCTTCCATAGCATAATATTCACATTGGATCGGTATAATGATTGAATGTGATGCTGATAAAGAATTTAATGTCAAAAGTCCCAGAGAGGGTGGGCAATCAATTATAACATACCTATAATCTTTTTTTATCTCTTTAATATTTTTTTTAAGAATAGTTTCCCGACTAATCATTGAAACCATTTCTATTTCAGCTCCTACAAGGCGTGTTGTTGAGGGTAAAATATCCAGAAATGGAATCTCAGTTGGAACGATTGCGGAGTTAATATCGATTTTATCTACAAGTACTTCGTAGATACTTTTTTCAATATGTCTATGATCAATTCCACATCCAATTGTAGCATTTGCCTGAGGATCTATATCTATGAGAAGGGTATCTACTTCGGAAACACCAAAACCGGCTCCAAGATTTACGGCAGTCGTAGTTTTACCAACTCCGCCTTTCTGATTTGCTATAGTCAGCATTTTAGTCATGTCAATTGCTCTAACTTCAATGTTTACAAGACATTTAAGGTCTTACAATAACCATAATAAACATGGCAAATTTAATTCCACTCTCAGCTAAAAACAAGACAAAAGGATTCAAGTCGGTTCATCTGCATTTTTTTGTTTGTGGAGAAAATGATTTTAAAAAGAGCTTCCTATTTTCTTTAATAACATACAAATTAATGAAATCAAATATACAATATGAAATATAACTCATAAACATAAGATATGGTACACAGTTTTAAAAAAATCAAATAGTGACAGTAATAGGGTTCACTGGATTTTTTACCTGACTACCGTCCGCTTGCCGGACGGGCAGGTCAGGCATGGGTGTAGATAGAAATTTTTATCTTAGTCGATGGATTTTTATTCATTAGTTGTGGCAGGAGCTTACTCCTGCCATAAAAGGAAGAAACATTTAATGAATAAGCTTCCACGGAAGCTTATTCAAATTGCTTTTAAAATAGTGATAAATTACATAATTTATTTTTGTACTATGAGTTATAGAGCTATAAATATAAAAATTAGAAATAGCATTTCAAGTAGAGTGATCATCTTATTTTTTCTTTTTATTCTTCTTATTCCAGCATTTTCTGAAAAATATACTAATACTCTCTTTAATATTTCAGCAGATTCCAAGGCTAATATTTTAATCGTAGATAAATCTAAACAAATGTTATTCGTTAAAAAGAGAGGTTCCACAGATTCTGTTGAGCAATTTGAGAAATTTAGGATAACAACCGGGAAAGTGTATGGGAATAAAGAGAAAGCGGGGGATCTTAAAACACCGGAAGGAATTTATTATATTGTTGGCAAGATACTTGGGAGCAAACTACCCGAAAAGTATGGACCTCTTGCTTTTGTACTTAACTATCCTAATCCTGTAGATAGAATCTTTGGCAGAACGGGTTCTAATATCTGGATTCATGGTAGAAATGAAGAGATAGTTGACCGACAAACAGAGGGATGTATATCCTTGGAGAACAATTATATCCTCAACCTTGCTCCATTTATTACTATAAACAAAACTCCTGTCATCATTGTTGATAGTTTAGAGAATCTCAATAAGGTTGAATATCAGCAAGAAATTCGAATGTGGGATAACAAAATGCAATCATGGAGCAATGCCTGGGAAACTGGTGATACATTAACATATTTTCACTTTTACTCATCTTTTTTTAAAGATGAGTCAGGTAGAGGGTTAAAATTTTTTAAGAACAGGAAAAAGGTACTTGAAGCGTTATACGAATGGAAAAAAATTACTATTGACAATATTGTCGTCCTCTCTTCAGAATATGAAGCACGGGTGCAATTCAATCAAAAATATTATTGTCCAAAATTTTATAGTAGTGGAGTTAAGACATTAACCTTTGTACCCGTTGATTCTGCCTGGGAAATTGTAAAAGAGCAATTCACAAGTGCAGTTCCTCGAGTATATGTAAATGAATCCATTAAGAGATTCATTAAATTATGGGAATCTGCCTGGGAATCAAGGAACATTGAAAATTATATTTCTTTTTATGATTCTTCATTTTCAGCAAAAGGGCTTTCGTTACAGGAATGGTATCAATATAAAAGGAGAGTTTTTGATCAAACAGATAATGTTTATGTTGAATTGAGTTCCCCTAAAATTTGTAGTTTGGAAAAAATAATCTGGGAAGTATCCTTTAAACAGGACTATCAATCGGATAATCATAACGACATAGGTCAAAAGATACTCACTGTCTGTGGTTATCCTGGTAATTTTAGAATATTAAAAGAGGAGTGGAGTACATTAGAAAAAAATGAGAAAAATTAATTTTTATATTCTTCTAATTTTTCTTTCATTTGTCTCTGTTGGAATTTCGGAAGATATTAAACGTCCCTCCAGGAAACACATAATGTATTTTGAAAATACCCCAAATGAATTGAACATTTACAAGCTTTATGGTCGGTTCGTTGGAAATACTGTCTTTATATTAGGAGGTATTCAGGGAGATGAGCCCGGGGGATTTATGTCGGCAGACCTTTATCCCAACCTTCAGTTAGAGACAGGAAATCTTATTGTGGTACCTCGTGCAAATTTTCATTCAATTATTAGAAATGAAAGAGGTATAGGTATTAATGGGGATATGAATAGACGTTTTGACACTGATACGCCAAAAGATATTGAAGGTCAAATTGTTGAAATAATCAAAAAATTAATGGCAGAGTCCGATCTGTTCTTAAACCTTCATGACGGGTGGGGATTTTACAGCGATGTCTGGGTAGATGATATGAGAAATCCGAAAAGGTTCGGACAATCGGTTATTGCGGACGCATCCACGTACATTACTGAAACAGATGTGCTTGGACTTGAATCTATGGCCCGGGAGGTAATTTCCAAGGTCAATAAGAAGATCGAGGATGAATCACATTACTTTCACTTTATGAACACCAATACTCTTGCACCTGACACTGAATTCCCGGAGCAACTTAAATCCGCGACCTGTTATGCTCTAACGCAATTTGGTATTCCTGCATTTGGGATTGAGTCTTCAAAGAACTTAAAAAACCTGGAGCTGAAGATAAGGTATCATAACTATGTCATAAATGAGTTTTTAGAATTAGTGGAGGTAGAGCCGGAACATCCCGCAATTATTTATGAACCACCCCAGTTGATATATTTGCTTATATCAGTTAATAAAAATGACCCACGGTTGGTTGATAATAACGGTACTATTCACCTGTTTGCTGGTGATGAGATCAAAGTTACTCACATCGAGTCCAATTATGAAAGAGGACTTAGCTGCGATATAATTGGAGTAGGCACAGAGCAGGATTTTCAGAAAACGGTTGTGTTAGATAAATCTACCTCAATCATTGTGAAGAAAGACAGTAAGATTATTGGAAGAATAATTATCAATGTCGATACACTCAACTGTGAACTCATTACATATATTTTGGAGGTGAATGGGAAAAATAATGCAATTCTTCATGGGCAAACATTGCGGGTAAAAAGGGGAGATAGAATTAGAATAAGGAATGTTATTTTGGAAGGAATTAGTAGTTCTCAAGTTAACGTAAATCTTAAAGGATACGTCCCTCCTCTTAGCTATAATACGGGTGAGGACAGAAATTATCTTATTAATACTTCGAAACTAAACTGGAAAAAATATTCAATATATGGGAAAGGCAAAGTCTATCCTATTGTGGTTTTAAAAGGTGAGAAGGAAATTTCTCGTGCGTTTATATATATCAAAGGTTAATATTGTGGATAAGATGATTAATTGGTGGAATAATATAGTTTGTTTCCTGTTTTTATCGCAAAATGTTGCAATAGAGGGATAACACTTCCATATATCTCGAGATCTCTGAGAGATAAAAGTGATATCATGCAAAATTTTAAATGTATCAACAAGTTATACCACCAAAATGGTGTAATATTAATCAAATGTTATCATTGTAGATAAAAATAACTTGATAATACTCTCGCTAATTTGTACATTTAGAATGTACAATTGAAAAGGTGATGCATATGCAAACAATTGCAGTAAGTAAATTAAGAGCAAATTTAATGAAAGTTTTAAAAGCAATTGAGCATGGAGAAAGTCTTGATATTACCTCTCGAGGTAAAATTATTGCTAAATTATTACCTCCTGATTACAGTAGAGAAAAAGCAAGAAATAAACTAAAGGAAATTGGAAAGAGAGCTGTAATACATGATGTAATTTCTTCCATCGATGTTGAATGAGAGACAATGCAAGAATGATAACTGTAGATACCCATATCATTATTTGGGATGCCTTGAAACCGGAATTGCTAAGTGAAAAAGCAAAGAATGAATTGGAACGAGCAAACCAAATAGATGGGATTATTTTCTGTGATATTTCTCTTTGGGAAATTGCAATGCTGATTAAGAAGAAAAGAATAGAGATTGATGTTCCCTATCTTGAATTCATAGATTTAGTTAAAGCTTCAAATAATTACATTTTTCAAGAAATAACTCCAGAGATTGCTGAATTATCCGCCAATTTACCATTAGAGATTAATTCAGATCCAGCTGATAGATTAATTAGCGCTACTTCTCTTATTTCCAATACTAAACTAATTACAGCTGATAAAAACCTGAGAAAATCGAAAGAATTAAGAACGATATGGTAAAAGCAGTATAACATTCAACATTCGTTGGAGGTAACGCCGTAAGACATTGCATGATTTTGAGGTTTTCGCTCTTTCACAATTCAAACTTATTTCTAATGTCTATTGAAAAAATAACGGCGTAACTCAACTTTGCCGTTGTGTAATAAAAAAATATAATTATTCGTGTCCCCTTTCATAAACACTTCTTTAACAACTGCTTTTTCGTTGCATTAAGTTATACTCTCAATTAAATTCAACCGCTTTTTTGAGAGTATAGACTTTTTTATTAAGGTGACAATAAATGTTTAAAAAAACTAATGTTCGTTTCATTATTATTAGTGTTGCAATTGTTCTTGCACTCTATTCCTTATATTGGACTTTTGCTTACAATACATTTTCCGACAATAAGATAGAAGAACTACGATCCAATGGCAAAATAGAAAAGTATGAAGATCGGATAATTCGAGTTGGGTTAGATCTACAGGGAGGGATGCATGTCGTTCTGGAGCTTGACTTACCTAAATTGATCGAGAGTATTGCTTCAAATAAGACACCTCAATTTTATTCAATACTTAATGCAACTACTGAGGAGTATAAAAAGACCGGTGACGACTTTTTTAATGTTTTTAAGAGGCAGGTTGAGGATAATAATTTCAAACTTGTTCGCCATTTTAGTGATCGGGGTTATAAAAACAGCGAGATAATAAGTAGTTTGAAAGATGAATCTAAAGATGCCATGAGGCGTGCTCTTGAAATTATTAGAAACCGTATTGACCAGTTCGGTGTGTCTGAGCCGACGATTCAGAAAGCCGGTCAATATCGAATTATTGTGGAGCTAGCAGGAATTCAAGACCCTGCAAGTGCGCGAAATCTTATCCAGAGTACTGCCCTTATGGAATTCATTCTTTTAAAAGATCCGGAAGTCACTCAGTCTTTTATAATATCAGTCGATAACTATCTAAAAACAGGCAGGAAGGATATTGAGAAGCCAGAGATCAGTGAAGAAGATACTACCGTAGAGTTAAAAGAATCAAAAGATAAAGCAATCAGTGTTAACGATCTTCTTGGAATGACAGCAGTAGATGTTGGTATCGAACAAGATTCATCAGACACTGCCTTAGTGGTGGATGAAGAGATTTTTTCAGAAAGACCTTTTTCTTCACTGCTCAGAAATGTTGGCAGTAGAATTGGTATACCGGAAAGAAACGTTTATGCTGTTAGAAAAATTCTTAATGATCCGGAAATCCGGAAATTAATTCCCTATGACTCAAAGGTATTGTGGTCAGCAAAGCCCAAGCGGCTCACAATGCAAGATGGTAAGACTGAGAATTACTATTTAATTTATCATGTCAACCGGGAGACGGGACTTCAGGGAAAATATGTCACAAAGGCACAAGCAACCGTTGGTGGGGCTGGTACAACAAGTGCGGGGCAGCCTATAGTTAATTTAAATATGAACAACGAAGGGGCAAAAATATTTTCTCGTCTGACCGGTGCAAACATTGGTAAGAATTTGGCTATTGTACTTGATGATAAGGTATATATGGCTCCTACGATTAAGGTAAAAATTCCTAATGGTGCCTCGTATATTGAAGGTTTGGAAAGCATAGGAGAGGCAAAAAATATTGCTATTGTGATACGTGCCGGTGCTTTACCTGCCCCCGTGGATGTTATAGAAGAGAGAACGATTGGGCCATCTCTCGGTCGTGATTCTATTCAAACAGGTATAAAAGTTGGTATTATTGGTTTTCTATTAGTAATTGTTTTTATGTTCATATACTATCGGCTATCCGGCCTTCTAGCCGATATGGCTCTAATACTGAATATTATTTTTGTTATGGCAATTTTAGCGATGCTGCGAGCTACATTAACCCTGCCCGGTCTGGCTGGTTTAATTCTTACAATTGGAATAGCGGTCGATGCAAATGTGCTAATCTTTGAACGAATTAGAGAAGAGCTTGAAAAGGGAAAGACCGTAAGAGCTGCCATAGAAAGCGGGTATGCGCGTGCATTTATAACAATTCTCGACGCTAATGTGACAACAGGTATTACAGCTTTAATTTTGATGCAATTTGGTACAGGTCCGGTAAAAGGATTCGCAACAACTCTGCTCCTGGGGATTATCGCGAGCATGTTTACGGCGATTTTTGTAACACGAACCTTTTATAACTATATAACTGATCGCAAAGTTTTAAGAACGCTCAGCATATAAATTATCGGGATAAATAAAAATGAGATTTTTTAAAGAAACTAATATTCCTTTTGTAAAGTTCAGTAAAACAGCTGTGACTGCCTCTGTAATTTTCCTCGCTATAAGCCTTATTTCAATCTTTTTACTTAAAGGTCTGAATTACGGTATTGATTTCACTGGTGGTTCTCTTAGTCAGGTGAGATTTGATAGTACCGCCACAACTGGAGAAATCAGGCAGGCTCTTTCGTCGGTTAATCTTCAAAACAGTATAATTCAAAAAACAAGCGGTGTTAATGAGTTTCTCATTAGAGCTCCTCAGATCGAAGATATGGAAGATATTCCCGGTGAAATCAGGAGAGGTCTCGAAACACTGAAAAATAATTCATTTGAGATCAGGCGAACTGAACATGTCGGACCGAAAATTGGGAAGGAGTTACGAACCGCAGCAATTTGGGCAATTGTTTCGGCAATTATTGTTATCGGTATATATATTACTATAAGATTTAAATTCCAATTTGCTGTTGGAGCAGTTGTGGCTCTAATACATGATGTTCTCTTCACGCTTGGTATTTTTTCTTTACTGCAACTCGAAATTTCACTTTCGACAATAGCGGCATTTCTTACAATTGTAGGGTATTCACTTAATGATACTATAGTTTTGTATGATCGTGTTCGTGAAAATATGAAAAAGAGACGCCTTGAAAAAATACAGGACATTATCAATATCAGTATAAATGAAACTCTCAGCAGAACCATTATTACTTCGCTGACAACGTTTATTGTGGTTGTAGTACTATCATTTGCACCCGGAGAAGTAAGAATTTTTGCAATTGCTATGATTATTGGAGTGATTGTTGGAACTTATTCTTCCATGAATATCGCCGGTCCGGTGGTTATTTATTGGCAACAAAATATTCATGCAAAAAAGAAATGAGTAATAACTGATTTGAATGTTTAATGCTCCCTTTGGGAGCATTTTATTTTTACAGGAGAAAACATGTCGATTTTAGCAGTTTTAGGTGGTCAATGGGGTGATGAAGGTAAGGGTAAAGTTGTTGATGCCCTTTGCGAATGTTCAGAGGTGGTTGCTCGCTTCCAGGGTGGAGCAAATGCCGGACATACTATACTCATCGGAGAGGAGGAGACAATCCTTCACCAATTACCCAGTGGAATTTTACGTGAAAATATTGACTGTATACTTGGTACTGGAATGGTAATAGATCCTATTAGTTTAATGCAGGAAATTAATAACCTTACAAAACATGAAATAGAAATTAATGGGAGAATCCATATCTCACTTTTGGCACATGTGGTAACTCCAATTCATAAGACTCTGGATGCCTCCCGTGAAGCATCGTTAGGTTCTATGGCAATTGGAACAACAAAGCGCGGGATCGGCCCATGTTACTCAGATAAAATCAGCCGTACCGGTATTCGAATGATAGACTTGAGGGACCTATCGCTGTTAAAAAGTAGACTTGAGGATAAATTAAGACAAAGTATTTTACAAGGATTTATTCTCGAAACTGAAAAAAATGATTTGTTCAAAGAATTCGATGATTTTTATAAAGCATCAGAAAAAATATCTCCATTTATTGAAGATACGATCTCATTAGTACATCAATACATCGATGAGGGAAAAAATATTCTTATAGAGGGTGCGCAAGGTACCCTTCTTGATATTGATTATGGATCATATCCCTATGTTACATCATCAAATACTGTTTCCGGTAATATCTGTACCGGTCTCGGTATAGGCCCTAAAAGTGTCGATAATATAATCGGTGTATTTAAAGCTTACACAACAAGGGTTGGGGCAGGCTCTTTTCCAACAGAACTCGATTCGTCGGAAGGAGATTATCTTCAAAGAAGGGGCAATGAATTTGGAGCCACAACCCACCGTAAGCGTCGTTGCGGTTGGTTTGACGCTGCTCTTGGTAAATATGCTGTGAAAATAAATGGGTTTACTTCTATTGCAATAACGAAGTTAGATGTTTTAGATGCTCTTGAAGAGATTAAAATCTGCACACATTATGAAAATGGTGCTTATCCTTCCATAAACCTAAATGAAGCTGTTCCTCATTATATAACCCTTCCTGGTTGGTCAAGATCGATAGGCAATGTAAGAGAATTCGATAATCTTCCTCCTCAAGCGAAAGAATATCTAAAAACAGTTGAGGGTCTTTTGGAAACCCCTATTTCTCATATTTCGGTGGGGAAAGAAAGGCATCAGATCATAGAAATCTGATTAATGTATATCCTTAAATCTAAAACCACTAAAACAGTTTTTATTAGTAGAAAAAATATTGGGGATTGATTGGAGGATAAAATCTTACTCGAATTCTTCCCAGGATATCTTTTTTATATAGTAACTAATAGAAGATCCTTTAGGGAATTCAACTGAACATTCAAATGGGAAGGATTGTCCTGGTTCAATTGAGGCATCTGTTTGGACACCACTTTGATACATGTGAAAATTGCCTCCCACGAAGATTGAATCTGACGCAATTAGGTTTGTTGCTTTATCATAAAGATGGAATATAATTTTAGGAAAGTCTGCTCTGCGTATACCTTCGTTTTTGATCTTCCCTTTAAATATTCTCTTATCCTCATGGACTTTTTCTGTGATGGGACCGTCAATAACACATTTTGCCTTTGGTATTTCGGCAGGACGAGTGAGTTTTATTTCCTTTTTGGAAATTGTTAGTAGCCCTATTTGTGTCTGTATTATAATTCTGTCAAGGTCTTCGTGCAGAACTTTACCTTTAACTATCGTGCCATTATTTAAAAGTATTTCGTGTGTTAGTTCTGGGACATTGATCAGTTTGTTTATCTCTTTTCGAATTTCAGGAACAGATGTACGGATTTCCATTTCTTTTATCTGTTTTCGAAGATCAGCCATCTCCTTTCGCAATTCATCAATATTTTGTTCTACTTCGAAAAATTTCTTGGATACACTGGTTTTCTTTTTAGTTCTGGTTTGTGAAAAAGAAGTGCTGCTTATAATACAAACTGAAAGAGTTAAGTAAACAATAAAGGAAAATTTGCATCTCATTGATTCACCATTACGCTTTTTTGAGCTTTCAACGCTTTCATGCGCAGTTTTTCAAAAGGCTCTGTTCCTCCCAGTGAAGAAGCCATAGATGATATTTCGTCAAAAAGGACATAATTATCAGGATTTTCCATCATTGGCAATAAAGAATCGAAAATTTTAGGATCATTGAATTTAATAAGAGCGTTTAAGGAATTTTTTCTGATTGTTAGTGGGAACTCTGGATTCTTTGCTATTTCAGTTAATGTAGGAATAACAGCGGGGTCTGAGAAGTTGCCAAGTGCCTTTGTTAATGTCTCGGTGAGGATAAAATAATCTTCCTTTCCAGCATTATAGGTTTCTAACAGCGCCAAAATTACACGTGCTTCCTTAATATCAGCAATAGCCGTAAGGGCGAAATCGCGAATCTGGAGCTGCGTTTCAGGATCACCTAACATTTCAATGAATGCTTCAGTAATTAAAGGATGCTTCTTTTTACCTAAAATTTCCAGAGCCAGTGAGCGAACTAAGAGTTTAACAGATTTATCTTTGGCAACATTGATCAAAATAGGGATGACTTTTTCGTCATCCACTGAACCCATGACACGAGTGAGAGATTCTTGCATCTGGACATAATTCTCTTTTTCTACCTGATATAGATTTAAAAGTTGCTCGATTTGGAGTGTAACGTCCGCATTCTCTAAATTCCTTAATATAGTTGTTCTGAAATTGATATATTTTTTCTGGGCTGAAGCGACACCATTTATCATTGCGATTATGTCTTCTGGTCTTTGGTTAGCAATAAGAGAATTGGCGGTGGCTGTAAGCAGTGCATAATTTACTCCGACACTTTGGTACATAAAGTCATGGAGAATTTTAATTGCATCAGGATGCTGGGTTTGAGCTAGTGCCTGCAGAGCGGCGATACGAGTTTCCATCGGTTGAATAGGATCTTTGTATATGGCTATCAAATCCTCGATAGTTTTAATCTTACCTTTGTTATATTCAACGCGTAGTTTTTCTATTTCTTCAGTTGAAATAGTAGAAACCCGAGAGGCACAGGAAATTAAAATAATTGACAAAAAAAGAACTGATGTGATGAATATGTCTTTCATAATACTCTTGTAATTTTTCATTTATCCCCTTGATTTTAGAATATTTAACCTTTGATGTCAAGCAAAAATTAGTATTTATTTAAAGTAAAGTATTACGAGGTTTCTGTTTCCAATAGCAAAGAGATAGTTCTTTACCATCAAAATAGCCGAAGGTGAAATAATTCATCCAGTCACCAAGATTTAGAAAAGTATTGCCGTTTTCTGTGTATACAGTGGGCATGTGGTAATGTCCCATTATTATGTATTGACTTCCTTCTTTAAATCTTGCTCTACTATATTCAATTATTTCATTTCGAATAGCCATTTCCATTTTTGGTGTCCTGGAAGTGTAGCTTCTGCTCCCCGATGAAATTTTTCTTGCGATTGCAAAGGCTAGATCGGGGTGCAATAACCCGAAAAGGTGAGTTAGAAATTTACTACTTAAGAATTTTTTCATAATGCGATAGCCTTTATCTTCTTTTAGAATCCCGTCTCCGTGAGTGATAAAAAATCTCTTTTTGGAAATTTCAATGTTGAGAGGATATTGATGTATTTGAACTCCCATCTCGTCGGGGAAGAAATCTCCCATCCAATAGTCATGATTTCCAACAATTATATGAACTTCACAGCCAGCCTCAACAATTTTTTGTAAATATCTTAGTGTTTTAAAATAGTGACGCGGAATAACATGCTTGTATTCAAACCAGAAGTCAAATAGGTCGCCGACTATAAAAAGAGTACATTTTTCACCCTGGATTTTTTCAAAGAATTCAAAAAGGTACCTCTTTTTTATTTCTTCCTCTTCTGTATTGTCAGGCTGAAGGTGAATATCTGATATAAAATATACTTTTGAATTCATTTGAGATACAATTTAATGTATTGCAATAAAATGGGAAAGGGGAATCGAGAATAAATAAATTGTAAAAATTGGGAATTATATTTTCATGTTGAGGGTCTGAAAACAAGAGGATTTTTTATGTCTCGACGGAATTACAGAGTAGTTTCGGTGGCATTATATTTGTACAAGTGAATATTGCCAATGATTACGAAGGATGATAATATGCTTTTTGAGAGATATAACCACCTGATTTTTTAAAGTAATAAAGAAGTAAGTTTTATATGAAGAAAGAAGTAGTTTTAGTTATCAATCCGGGTTCGACCTCGACCAAATTAGCTCCTTTTACAAGAGAAGGACCTGTTTGTGAGGAAAGTATTGATCATACAGGAACAGATATATGTAATATAAATTTGATTAATGACCAGTTACCTCTTCGCATGAAGATCATTGATGAAACCTGTAGACCCTGGTTAGAAAATTACGATCTCGTAGCGGTTGTTGGTAGAGGAGGACTACTAAAACCCATGAAGAGTGGAATATATGAGATTAATTCTGCAATGCTTGATGATTTGAGTTCATGCCGTTATGGAAGTCACGCAGGTAATCTTGGAGCTCCAATAGCTTATGAATTATCCAGGATTTTTTCAGTTCCATCTTATATTTTAGATCCAATTGTAACAAATGAGTTTATCCCGGAAGCCTGTATATCGGGTGTACCGGAGATTGAGAGAAAATGTAGAGCTCATGTTCTCAATATTAAGGCATGTGTAAGAAAAGAAGCGGATAAATTAGGAAAAAAGATCGAGGATACAAATTTTATAGTTGCGCACCTTGGCGGTGGAATTTCTATTGGAGCTCTCAAAGGTGGACGTCTAATTGATGTTAATGATGCATCGTTAGGGATGGGTCCTTTTTCGCCGGAAAGGGCGGGAGCATTGCCAATTAATGGAATAATTGATCTGGCAATGTCGGGAAATTTTACTAGGGATCAGCTTATTAACAAATTTACAAAAGAGAGCGGATTAAAGGGATATTTAGGTACAAATGATGTTCGAGAAGTTTTACGTAGAATTGATGAAGGTGATAAGAAAGCTGCCTTAATTTTTAGAGCCATGATTTTTCAAATATCCAAAGAGATTGGTGCAATGGCAGCAGTTTTAAAGGGTAATCTCGATGGTGTTATTCTCACGGGAGGTATAGCGAATTCTTTAAAAATAGTGGAACAGATTGCTGAACAGATAAAATTTTTAGGTAATGTTGCTCTCTATCCGGGGGAGAATGAACTTGAAGCAATGGCCGCAGGGGGATTCAGAGCTATTGATGGGACTGAGGAAGTTATGTTCTATGAGAAGGAATAGAAGTGATATCTACCGTTATAAATTTCGTTGAGGATGTTTTTCTTGTAGGTTACCACTCAAAGGTATATATTGATTTTATCTTGATGAAGGTTATTCTTTATAGAAAAATAGGCGACGTGAGTTAGTTTGTCAAGAATATCCTGTTGACAATCATTTAACTCAAGGGAAGTTATGAATTTAATAAAGTTTAATAACGAACAGAAATTGATACAGACTGAGATCAGAAATTTTGCCGCAGCGGAACTTGTTCCCAAGGTAGATGAGATAGAAAAGAAAGGTGTTTTTCCGACTGATATCATTAATAAACTATCTGATTTGGGAGTGCTAAGTCTAACTATTCCAGAAAAATATGGTGGTGCTGGTCTGGATGCAACAAGCCTGTGTACTACAGCTGAAGAATTATCTAAAGTCTGTGCATCAGTAGGAACAATTTTAGTTGTAAATAACTGCATGGTTGCATTCCCTATAATGAAATATGCAGAAGAGTCTCAAAAGGTGTATTATTTAGATAAGATATCAAGAGGTGAAATTGGTGCATATATTTGTGATCCGGAGATTGATTTATCGGAAAAAAAGATAAGGATAAAGATCTCAGATGACAATTGTTTAATTTCAGGTAATCGGGATTTTGTTTTAAATGGTGAGGCTGCAAACTTCTACGTAATGCCAGTTCTTTTATCAAATGGGAAGGCGTTTTATTTATTAGAGAAAGGATTGGCAGGAATAACAATACGTAAAACTGAGGTTTTAGGTGTCAGACCGGCAGGAATAGTTAGTCTTAATTTTAAAGAGACTGAATTAGAAGATGAGTTCTGTTTTGTGGTTGAGGATAATGGAGAAAAAGCTCTTATAGAAATTCGGGATTATTCAAATATTGGTTTTTCTGCTGTCTTAATCGGTATTGCTCAAGCTGCACTCAGTGATTCGATAAAATATTCTAAAGAACGAGAACAATTTAGAAGATCAATTTGTAATTTTCCGATGATTCAAGAGATGATAGCGGAAATGAAAGTGAAGATAGAGGCAGGACGATTTCTTGTTTATGATGCTGCTGCTAAGTATGATAATGGTCTTGACTATTCACTGGCTTCCAGAATTGCTCGATTTTATTGCGGTGAAATAGCAGTGTTTTCCGGGATTAAGGCGGTTCAGATTTTTGGTGGGTATGGTTATACAAAGGATTATCCTGTGGAACGCTATCTCAGGGATGCAAAGACACTTCAACTATTAGAGGCAGTGCCGTATGAATTAAAATTGAATATTGCCAAGGAATTGCTTAAATGATTTTAGACGAAGAACATAGAAGCTTTAAAGAAAAAGTCGGTCGATTTGCGAATAAGGTGGTTGCGCCAAGAGCAGGTGAACTCGACCGAGAGTGTGAATTCCCGTGGGATTTGGTCAAAAAGATGGCAGAATGGGATCTTCTGGCGATATTTCTACCAAAGAGATATGGTGGTGCTGGTCTTGATACACTATCTTACGCAACCGCTGTTGAAGAGATTGGACGAGTCTGTGGCTCTACTGGAATATTTCTCGCCGCACATTCATCTCTTGGGATATATCCAATATATATTGCTGGAAACGAAATGCAGAAAGATAAGTGGGTTGTTCCTCTAGCTCGTGGTGAAAAGATCGGCTCTTTTGGATTAACCGAACCCATGGCTGGGAGTGATGCTTCTGCTACACAGACAACTGCAAAACTTGCTGGAGATGAGTACATTGTTAACGGTACAAAGTGTTTTATAACCTCAGGAGAGATTGCAGATATTATAGTCTTTACCGCAACCAAGGATCCATCGTTGGGTTATTCGGGTATTTCTGCGTTTGTTGTTGAAAAAGGAACTCCCGGTTTTTCAGCAGGCAAAGAAGAAGACAAATTAGGTTTGCGTGGTTCTGTTACATCTGAGCTCATTTTTGAGGAGTGTGCAATACCAAAAGAGAATCTCTTAAGCAAGGAGAGTGACGGTTTTACAATTTTTATGGAAACATTGGATAGTGGTAGAATTTCGATAGGAGCTCTTGCATTGGGAATTGCACAAGGGGCACTGGATGCCTCGATAAAATTTGCGAAGAGCGTTATAAAAGCAGGAAAACCACTTTATAAAAGGCAGTCTATTCAATCAATGATCGCTGATATGGCAACTGAAATTGAGGCAGCGCGATTACTCATCTATCAGGCTGCAATGCTAAAGGATGCTGGAAAAACATTTACAAAAGAAGCGGCGATGGCTAAATATTATGCCTCAACAATAGGAATGAAGGTAACAAACACTGCAATCGAGATACATGGAATTCTTGGACTTTCGAAAGAGTATCCGGTCGAAAGGTTTATGCGTGATGAAAAACTTATGGAGATTGGCGAGGGAACCTCAGAAATACAAAAGATAGTAATTTCAAGGAAGATATTAGGGAAGTAAAAATACCTAAATACCTAAACTCCTAAAACATTAAAAATTTTTAGTATTTATAAAATTTGGAGGTAATATGAACTTTGATTTAACAAATGACCAGAAAATGCTTCAGAGAGAAGTACGAAGTTTTGCTGAAACTGAATTAGCACCTGTTGCACCGCAAATTGATGTATCCGGAGAATTTCCATGGGATAATATAAAGAAGATGGCAAAATTGGGTCTTTTGGGTATTATCGTGCCTGAGAAGTATGGCGGTTCAGAATTTGATTTTGTTTCTTTGGCTGTTGCAATTGAAGAAATCTCGAGAATTTGTGCTTCCACAGGCGTTATTGTCGCAGTGAATAATTCACTGGTTAGTTATCCTATATTACAATTTGGAACTGAGGAACAGAAAGAAAAATATTTACCGCCTCTTTGTTCTGCTGATAAATTAGGAGCAATGGGAATAACTGAGCCTAATGCCGGTTCAGATGTTGCCGCAATGGAGTCGACCGCTAAACTTGAAGCAAATCACTATATCCTTAATGGAACAAAAAGATTTATCACAAATGGCGGAGAGGCTGGAATATTTGTAGTTTTTGCTTATACAGATAAAGACCTGAAATACAAGGGGATTAGCGCATTTATAATTGAAAGGGATACCCCAGGTTTCACACTTGGCAAACATGAGGAATTAATGGGCATTAGAGCTACTGCTAATTGTGAATTGATATTCGAGGATGCTAAAATTCCAAAGGAGAATTTGCTTGGTAAAGAGGGCGATGGATTCAAAATATGTATGAATACTCTTGATGTTTCACGTATCGATATTGGTGCACAGGCAGTAGGTATCTCACAGGGTGCATTGGAGGAAGCAATAAAATACTCTAAAGAACGTAAGGCATTTGGACAACTAATATCTAATTTTGAGATGATTCAAGGAATGCTTGCCGAGATGGCAACTCAAATCCATGCAGCAAGATTGCTTGTATATTATGCAGGATATTGTAAAGATAAGGGGATACCACCAAGGTTTTCAAAAGAGGCTGCAATGGCAAAGTATTTTGCTGCCAATATGGCTGTTGATGTTACCCGGAAAGCAGTTCAAATCTACGGTGGATATGGTTACACAAAGGACTATGCAGTAGAAAGACTATACAGGGATGCAAAGATTCTTGAATTATATGAAGGAACATCAGAAATTCACAAGATAGTAATTGCAAGAGAACTTTTAAGATAGAATTTCTAAATACATAAATTCTTAAAGATTAATTTTAGGCATTTGAGACTTTTGGACTTTTAGGTATTTAGAGAAAGAGGAGGTAGTTTTGGACATCATCGTTTGTATAAAAAGAGTACCTCAAACAGCTGAGGCGAAGGTAGAAATAGAATCTTCAGGTAAAGATATAGTAAAAGATCGCTTGACGTTTGACATGAATGAATCCGATATGTATGCTCTTGAGGAGGCGGTTCTTCTTAAAGAAAAATTTGGTGGAACAATAATAGCGATATCTTTAAGTTGTTCAGATGCTGAAGATACTTTACGTATTGCTCTGGCAAAAGGCGCTGATACTGCAATAAGGATCAAGGCTGAAGATTTTGATGAGCTTGATGGGTACAAAACAGCCCAGCTATTGAGTGCAGTGATAAAAGATATTCACTTCGATGTGATATTCACAGGTTGTATAGCAACTGACGATGCTTATTCTCAGATAGGTGCTACTCTTGCAGAATTGCTTGGTATTCCACATGCCACTTTGTTAACCAATATTGAAGTAATCGACAGTATATCACATGTTCATAGGGAACTTGAAGGCGGCTTACAGGAGCATATTGAAATCTCTATACCAGCGCTATTTACAATTCAGACAGGTATAAATGTGCCTCGGTATGCGTCGCTCATTGCTATTAGAAGGGCAGCAGGTAAAGAGATTAAATTGGTTGGGCAAAATGAAATAAGTAAAGACCAATTGTTGTTAAATACACAGATTGAAGAACTGTTTATTCCTCCGGTTGCAAAGCAAGTTAAGATTATTACCGGGAGCCCCGGAGAAGTCTCAAAAGAACTTGCAGGGATAATCAGGGAAAAAGGATTAATTTAACGGAGGGAGAAATGTCTGAAATTTTTATGCTTATCGAACATCGTCAAGATGCAATTAGAGATATAAGCTATGAGATGATGACATGTGGTAGAGCTCTTGCTGAAAAATTGAATACAAAACTTACAGCAGTATTTCTGGGATACGATGCAGATAAACTTGTTGAAAGTATAAGAGATCAGGCACATCGTATTATGGTTGTTAATAACGAAGTATTTAAGGAGTTTAATGCTGAATCTTACCAAATTGCCCTTGCTGAAATCATAAAGAAAGAGAATCCCTTGCTTACATTGATTGGTCATACCGCATTTGGTATGGACCTTTGCCCAGCACTTGGTACACAATTGGGTATTCCATTTACGACTGATTGTCTCGACGTTGAAATTATTGATGGGAAATTAATAGCAACCCGCCAGATGTATGATGGTAAATTGAATGCTAAGATCAGATTTCGTAAAAATCCTTCATATTTAGTAAGTCTGCGAACTGGTTGTTTTCCTGTTAGAGATAGCAATATAGAATCTGAAATTGTGAATATAGAATCGCCAATTTCTGCTGAACCTGATTATCGAAAATTCGTCGAATATATAGAGGCAGCTATAAGTGATGTTGATATCACAAAGGCAGATGTTGTAGTTGGTGTAGGTAGAGGAATAAAAAAGAAAGAAAATCTTGCATTGATAGAGGATTTCGCTAGCACAATTGGTGGTGTTGTCGCTTGTTCTAGACCAATTGTTGATGCCGAGTGGTTACCAAAGGATAGGCAGGTTGGCTCATCAGGTAAGACCGTTAAACCAAAGTTATATATCGCTCTGGGTATTTCAGGAGCCTTTCAGCACGTTGTAGGAATGAAGAACTCAGGTACAATAATTGCTATTAATAAAGACCAAAACGCACCGATATTTAATGAAGCAGATTACGGCATTGTTGATGATCTGTTTAGAGTCTTACCTACATTCAAAAATAGCATTATAGAGATGAAAAGTAAATGAATAGAATAGGTGTTTTTGTCTGCCATTGCGGCAGGAATATCAGTGCGACTGTTGAAATAGATAAGGTTGTCGAGGTAATTGATGGATATCCTGATGTCGCTCATTGCGAAGACTACAAGTATCTGTGCTCTGAGCCGGGTCAGAGTTTAATTAAGGAAAAAATTAAGGAAAAGAAACTCAGTGGAGTAGTTGTAGCTGCATGTTCCCCATCTTTGCATGAAGAAACATTTAGACGTACTGCTGAGACCAACGGATTGAACCGTTATCTGCTCGAGATTGCTAATATCAGGGAACAATGCAGCTGGGTTCATACTGATATAATTCTAGCGACAGCTAAAGCCATTAAAATCATCAAAGCAACTATAGAAAAAACACTACTTAATGATGCCCTCACCCCAATAAAAATTCCCGTAACTACAAAAGCCCTTGTAATTGGTGCTGGCATAGCTGGAATTCAAGCCTCTTTAGATATTGCCAACTCAGGATATGAAGTAACTCTTGTGGAGAAAAGTTCATCAATAGGTGGACATATGGCACAACTCTCTGAAACCTTTCCCACTTTGGATTGCTCGCAATGCATACTTACTCCCAAGATGGTAGAAGTTGCACAGCATAAAAATATTAAACTATCCACCTATTCAGAGTTGGTTGATATTTCAGGCAATGTGGGAAATTTCAAGGTGAAAATAAAGAAAAAATCAGCATATGTTGACTGGGAAAAGTGTAATGGCTGCGGTGATTGCATACAAGCTTGTCCTGTAAAAATAAAGAGCGAATTTGAACTTGGTCTCACAGATAGAACAGCAATCTATAGACCGTTTCCTCAGTCTGTTCCTAATAAGTTTGTAATCGATAAGAAGGGAATTTCACCGTGTAAAATTGCTTGTCCAGCTGGCGTTAATGTTCAAGCTTATGTTGCACTTTCTTCACAAGGAAAGTTTGAGGAAGCACTTGGAATTGAGCGAGTAAATAATCCCTTGCCATCAGTTTGTGGAAGGATTTGTACTTATCCTTGTGAAAGCGAATGTAAAAGGGGCGAGTTCGATGAATCTATTAGAATAAGAAGCATAAAACGCTTTATTGCAGATTATGAAGAGGAACTTCCAAAACCAGAACTTCCTAAACAGAAGAAAAAGAAAGTTGCCATCATTGGTTCTGGTCCATCTGGATTGAGTTGTGCATATCAGCTTGCAAAATCAGGCTATTCTACAACTATCTTTGAGTCACTTCCTGTTGCAGGGGGCATGCTTGTTGCAGGTATTCCAAAATTTAGATTGCCTAGAAAAAGCCTTCAAAAAGATATTAATTACATCAGAAGCTGGGGAGTGAAAATTAAAACAAATCAAAAGATAAATGATCCAGAGAAATTACTCAGAGATGGTTTTGATGCTGTATATATTGCTACGGGAGCGTGGATTGAAAGAAAACTTGGAGTAGAGGGCGAGTATCTCAAAGGTATCTATTATGGTATCGATTTTTTGCGTAAGGTAAACATAGGTGATAAAGTAATAATTGGTAAAAAGGTTGCTGTAATTGGTGGAGGAAATTCTGCCATTGATGCTGCCCGAACAGCTATTAGATTGGATGCGAAAAATGTAACAATTGTCTATCGCAGGTCAAGAACTGAAATGCCTGCAATTGAGGAAGAGATTTTAGAAGCGGAAGCGGAAGGAGTTAATATTAATTATCTTGTCGCACCCATAAGGTTTATAGGAAAAAATGGCAGGCTAAGTCAAATGGAATGCATAAGAATGAGACTCGGACGACCAGATGCATCCGGTCGCAGGAAACCAATTCCAATAAAAGGGTCAGAATTCATTATCAGGGTTGATACAGTAATACTTACAATTGGTCAAACACCAGACACTTCTTATTTACCCAAGAATACAAATATTAAACTTAATAAAAAATGGAACAGTTTTTGGATAGATGAAGATACTTTTCAGACATCAGTCCCCGGTATATTCGCAGGTGGTGATGCAGTTTCGGGTCCTGCAACAGTTATCAGTGCTATAGCTAATGGCAAAGAAGCTGCAATATCTATAGACAAATATATAAGGGGAGTTAACCTTATAGAAGGTAGGGAACTTGAACTTAAATGTGTGGAAGAGGTAGAAATACCTGTATATCTTCCTAAATCAAAAAGACAGGAGATAAGTTACCTGCCGGTTGAAGAGCGTATCTTGAATTTCAATGAAGTCAAGCTAGGTCTTAGCGAAGAACAAGTAAAAGAAGAATCTGCTCGTTGCCTTGCTTGTGGTGGCTGTTGTGAATGCCGAGAATGCGAAAAAATTTGTGAACCAGAAGCAATTTTTTATGATATGGAAGATCAAACACTCGATTATGAAATCGGTGCAATTATTGTCGCTACTGGATATGAACTTTACCCGATAGAAAAAATAGTTGAGTATGGGGTAGGTAAATATGAAGATGTAATTAATGGGTTACAATTCGAGAGGCTGCTATCCGCGTCCGGTCCAACGCTGGGTGAGATACGTAGACCGTCTGATGGTATAATTCCAAAAAAAGTGGCATTTATTTCGTGTGTAGGCTCACGTGATCCTGAACATCATTTACCGTTTTGCTCGAAAATATGTTGTATGTATATGGTTAAACATGCGATGCTCTATAAAGAACATGTGCCTGATGGTGAAGCTATTGTTTTTTCAATTGATGTGAGAACCGCCGGCAAGGATTATGAAGAATTTTTCTCCAGGGCGAAAGAAGAAGGGAATATACTTTATATTAGAGGAAAACCAGCTAGGATAATTAAAGAAGGAGATGGACTTGTTATCTGGAGTATTAATACACTAACGGGGAGACAACTACGAGTTAAATGCGATATGGTGGTTCTCTCAATGGCTATTATTCCGTCAAACAATGCGATCAAACTCGCAAAACAATTGAGAATTCAAACAAATGCTCATGGCTTCTTTACCGAAGGACATCCGAAACTTCGACCTGTTGAGTCATTAGTGCCTGGTTTTTATCTTGCAGGTTGTAGCCAATCGCCAAAAGATATTCCGGAAACAGTTGCTCAGGCTTCCGCTGCAGCCTCAAAGGTCTTAGAGATGTTTTCTAAAAAGGAACTTTCACTTGAACCCTTAATTGCTTCTGTAGATGATGATTTATGCTCTGCTTGTAGGATTTGCATTGCAACCTGCCCTTATGATGCAAGGGAGTTTGATGAAAGTAAAAATATTGTAATTGTTAAAGAATCTATTTGCACGGGGTGTGGTTGTTGTGTGGCAGCTTGTCCAACAGGTGCATCTCAACAGAAAAATATGAGTGACAAGCAGATATCAAGAATGATAGAGGTAATATTTGACTAATAAGAGAAGCTTAGTAGATGTTATAAATCCGGAGATAAGAGATTTCCTTGTAGAAATGGGAGCAGAGGATATCTATAAGTGTTACCAATGTGGTAAGTGCTCTAGTATTTGTCCATGGTTTCAGGTGGGAACATATGATTTTCCTATCTTTAGATTACCTCTGGAAACAGCACTTGGGATGGTTGCCAGTAGTGAGGATAAAAAGGAATTAGAAGAAGAGGTAGACAAGATTTATCGCTGTGTAGGATGCGAGGCATGTGTTGATCAGTGTCCACATGGTATCAATATTCCTAATATACTTAGAGCGGCTCGCAGACTTCTGGTTGATTTTGGTTCTTATCCCGACATATTAAAATCTATCGTACAGAAAATACATGATGTAGGAAATCCACTTGGTGAAGAAAGAGAAAAAAGATCAGATTGGGCAAAGCAATTAAATGTACCGAATTTTCAACCGGGGATAGAATATCTTTATTTTGCTTGTTGTATACCATCGTATGACCCAAGGGTCCAAAATGTTGCTCAGGCTACTGTTCGAATTCTTCAGAAGAGTGGGGTTTCATTCGGAATTCTTGGGGTTCAAGAGAATTGTTGTGGCGAAGCAATAAGAAGGATTGGAGCAGAGAAAGTATTCGAGGAAGTGACAAAATCTAATATTTCATCATTTGAAAGCGCTGGCGTTAAAAATATATTGGTAACTTCCCCACATTGCTATACCTCATTCGAGAACGACTATCCTGAGTTTGGTGCGAATTTCGAAGTCTTCCATATTACTCAGTACTTTTCAGGTCTTATTGAAAAAGGAAAGATTCAACCTATAAAAAGTTTTGATAAAAAAGTAGTGTATCATGATCCTTGCAACTTAGGACGTCAGAATGGTATTTACGAAGAACCCAGAAATATTCTAAGGAACATTCCAGGATTGGAACTTTTAGAAGTGGAAAATTTCAATCGAAGCTTAAGTGTCTGTTGTGGTGCAGGAAGCGGCGCTCTGTGGATGGAGTGGGAGAAAGATGAGCGTATTGGTGATATTCGTATCAATCAACTAGTGGACACAGGAGCGGAGATTATTGCTGTTGCTTGCCCTTATTGTCTTCAGATGTTTGAGGAAACAATAAAATCAATGGATCTAAATATTCAAGTGATGGATATTGCGGAGATACTTTATGAATCGCTTGGTTAGGAGCACAAGGATCTTCAGTTTGAAAACAAATATTTAGAAGGAATTATGATCCCAGTAGGAAAGTGAAAAGCCATGAAGAATGATCAAATTAATTGGAATAGATTTGAAATTAACGTGAGAAGTTATCACAAGGGGTATTCCGAATCTAAAGACGGAAATGATAATGATAAAAGAAGGATTGAAATAAGGAATTCTGGCATGTTATTCATTGGAGATGTTTAAGGTTAAGTGTTTGAGTATTAGTTGAAATGGATTTCTTAAAAAAATTATTAAAAGGTGACAAACTAACCATTGCTCGTACAATTACTGCAGTTGAAAATAGCAACAATTCGGAAATTTTAAAAGAAATTTTTCCTTACACCGGTAAAGCCTATCATATTGGCGTTACTGGTCCACCCGGAGCTGGGAAGTCTACACTCGTAAATATTGTTATCCAGAAGTTACTGGAAGAGAATAAAAAAATTGGTATAATTGCCGTAGATCCTACATCACCTTTTTCCGGCGGTGCATTTCTTGGTGACCGGATAAGGATGACTGATTTAGCCTTGAGAGAGAATGTCTTTATAAGAAGTATGGCAACTAGAGGTAGTCTTGGTGGATTGTCACAAAAGACAAAAGATGTCGCTCTTGTGCTTGATGCATCAGGTATGGATTATATCTTAATTGAAACTATTGGAGTCGGGCAAGTCGAATTGGATATTGCCCAGGTTTGTGATACTACTATAGTTGTATTGGTCCCAGAATCAGGAGATTCAATCCAGGCAATGAAAGCGGGTCTATTAGAAGTTGCAGATATATTAGTAGTTAACAAAGGAGATAGAGAAGGATGTGACAGCTTAATTTTGGAGTTGAAATTTGCCTTTGAATTGAGAGAACAAAAGTTGGGTTGGCATTTCCCGGTTCTCAAGACAATAGCTACTGAAAGCAAGGGTATTGAGGAGCTTATCTCAAATATAAAATCCCATAAAAAATATTTAAAGAGCAGTGGTAAATTTGAAGAGGATAGAAAAAGAAAATTAGCATTACGAATAGATGAATTGATTGAAGAAAAAATAAAATCTCATTTAAAAGAATTCAGCAGTTGGCGGAATGGAGATCAACTTGAACAGCTAATCGCTAAAGTGTATCAGCGAAAACTAACTCCTTATCATATTGCGGATGAGATTACAAAAAAGATAATAGTAGGAAAAAAGTGAAACCATGGATTATACTGATTTTAGTATGTTCACTATTGAAGCTGCTTTATAATATCTGATGGAATTCAATCTTTTGCTAAGATATGATTATCACGGAATTCCGGTGGTAAATATTCATAGGAGGTTTAGTGAATAAAGAAGATTGGAAGAAAAAACAAAAAACATGCAAAGAAAGAGATTTTAGATTTACTACGGTTTCTGACTTGCCTGTAAAGCCGCTTTATTTACCTGACGACATCAGAGATTTCGATTATGATAAAAAGTTGAGTTACCCTGGAGAATTCCCATTTACACGTGGTGTGTATACTAACATGTACCGGGGAAGACTCTGGACGATGCGCCAATTTTCTGGATTTGGCACTGCAAAAGACACTAATGAACGATATAAATATCTTTTAAAACACGGTCAGACCGGATTATCTGTAGCTTTTGACTTCCCAACACTTTATGGGCGAGACTCTGACGATCCATTCTCACAAGGTGAAGTTGGGAAATGTGGTGTCGCAATTGATACTCTCAGAGATATGGAAATCCTTTTTGATGGTATTCCTCTGGATAAAATATCGACCTCAATGACAATCAATCCACCGGCAGCTATTCTTCTGGCAATGTATATAGTAGTTGGGGAAAAACAGGGGGTTCTTGCTGAGGTTTTAACCGGTACTATTCAAAATGATATGTTGAAAGAGTATCAGGCGCAAAAAACATGGATATATCCACCGGAACCTTCTTTACGGATTATTACGGATATTCTTGAATATTGCTCGGAGCATGTGCCAAAATGGAATACAATATCGATTTCTGGTTATCATATAAGAGAAGCAGGTTCTACAGCATTACAAGAACTCGCATTTACTCTGGCAAATGGCCTTACTTATGTTGAATATGGTACCAAGGCAGGATTATCAGTGGATAAATTCGCTCCAAGGCTTTCTTTTTTCTTTAATTCCCACTTAGACTTTTTTGAGGAAATTGCTAAATATCGAGCAGCACGAAGAATTTGGGCGAAGGTGATGCATGATAAATATAGAGCTCAGAATCCTCGCTCCTACTTAATGAGATTTCATACTCAGACGGCAGGATGTACACTTACTGCACAACAGCCTGAAAATAATATTATAAGAACAGCATTTCAGGCATTGGCAGCAGTGTTAGGCGGAACCCAATCCCTGCATACGAATTCGATGGATGAGACGTACGCCTTGCCAACTGAAAGAGCAGTAAAAATTGCGTTGCGGACTCAGCAATTGATTGCCCATGAAACTGGTGCTGCAAATACGATTGACCCTCTTGGTGGATCTTATTATGTAGAAGCTTTGACTGATGAGCTAGAGAAACGTACTTATGAATATTTTGATAAAATCGATACATTGGGCGGTGTTGTTCCGGCAATTGAAAAAGGCTTTTTCCAAAGAGAGATCTCTCGAAGCGCTTATGAATATCAACGAGCACTAGAGCATAAAGTAAAGTACCACGTCGGTATTAATATGTTTGAAGAAGAGGGAGGGGCAGATATTGAGATTTTAAAGATTCCCGAAGAGATTGAAAAGAATCAAATTGAAGAACTTAAAGAAGTTAAAAAACAGCGCAACAGTGTAAAAGTGAAAAGAGCCTTGAAACAGCTCTACAGTGCAGCTGGGAACGGCGAAAACTTGATGCCTCGAATCCTCGATTGTGTACGAGAGTATGCAACACTCGGAGAGATATGTAGTACTCTAAAGGAGGAATTTGGTATTTATCACGAACCGATTATTTTTTAGAAATGCTAAGTACTGTCCCGAATTTTCGGGACTGAATTCTTTACCCCGTTAGATAAAACAAAATGAAGATAAAATCACGATATAAAACTAATATAGGCTTTTATAAGAATATATATACAGCATAGAGAGAGTATTATCTAACGGGTTAGACAATATCAAATGATAAAAATTCAAAATCCATAACCCATAACATTTTGGTCATCAGAATTTTAGATTTATTTAGCCTGCCTGCCGCAGGCAGGAATTTCAGAATTCGGATTTAGAGTTTAAAAGTAGGAGGTAGTTTTATGCAAAAGAAAATCAGGGTCTTGATTGGTAAGCCCGGCCTCGATGGGCATGACCGTGGTGTAAAAATCGTTGCAGCAGCATTAAGAGATGCCGGGATTGAGGTGATCTATACAGGATTACATCAGACCTGTGAGAGCATTGTTGAGGCTGCAATTCAAGAAGATGTGGATATCATCGGGCTGTCTATCCTGTCAGGTGCTCATATGACAATATTTCCCAAAATCATCAATTTATTAAAGCAAAAAGAAGCAGAGGATATCATTGTTATTGGAGGTGGTATTATCCCTGAAGAGGACATAAAGAAACTTAATGAAATGGGTGTAAAAAAATTATTTACTCCAGGAACTTCTACAAAAGAAATTATCAAATATGTCAAGTCTATAGTGCAAAAAACATGACTTCGCCCCAAAAAACTGAGAAGGTTGATGAATATTGGAGAAAAGATAAAGACACAAAGACAGGGAATATTATGGAAGAAAAAGGATTCATAAAATCATTGACCAGCAGATTCTTCTGAATCCTCTGAAGTGTATAATGGTTAGATAAGGATGATTAAAGATGTATCGTCCTGAAATAGGTTGACACATTAAGAAAAAATTGTAGAAATTGCTATCGGAAAATATTTACAAGTGAATAAAAGATTGTTAATATTTAGTCATTAAGGCTTTTTGAGGGAATGGTTAAAAAGGTTTTTTCAAGAAAAAGATACTATTTGTGACTTTACATCATTGTGACAAAACAAATTAATAGAGGGAATTCTATGGAGATAGTGAAAAATGTGAAACTTGGCGATTTTGAACTTTTCTTTTTACGTGATGGCTCATTCTGGTTAGATGGCGGGGGATACTTTGGTATCGTTCCCAAAGTTATCTGGCAGAAGTTATTATATGTAGATGAATTAAACAGGGTGAAGTTGAATATTAATCCTATGTTAGTGAGAACAGGCAAGCACAATGTTCTGATTGATCCCGGTATGGGAAACAAATATTCAGATAAGTTGAAAAAAGTTTTTCGCATTGATTATAAACCTTCGATTGAGCAGTCGCTTGCTGAGATTGGAATGAATTCTGATAATATAGATATTGTAGTAGCTACTCATCTTCACTTTGACCACGTTGGTGCCTGCACTAGGTATGACTCCTCTGGGAAAGTTGTTCCAACATTTAGAAATGCTATTCATTATACTCAAAAGGGGGAATGGGAGAATGCTATTCATCCTAATGAACGAACAAAGGGGACTTATTTCCTGGAAAACTATGTACCATTAATGGAAGCTGGATTGATAAAACTTGTTGAAGGAAATGTTGAAATAGTTCCCGGTATTAGTGTAGAATTAACAGGTGGACATACAGAACACCATCAGATCATATTTGCTAAATCGGAAGGAGAAATAGCAGTATATTTTGGAGGCATAGTATCAGCAGTGACTCATCTTAAAATCCCTTATACAATGGGATTTGATCTGTATCCTGTCGAAGTAATGGAAAAGAGAAAGGAG
>JADHYC010000088.1 GCA_016782645.1 Fidelibacterota bacterium
GAGTTAAAAATTAAATTCAATTCTTTTGCTTCTTTCCATAATTGTTGAGCTTCTGATTTTAATTCACGAACAGCTACAGCAATCATTCTTATAAAATGCTTTGTCTCACGAGATTCTTTTTTAACTATTCCTATTTTGTGTTTAAAGTCTTTTTTACTCTCTGCATCGTCTGCTTCGCAATAATTTGCCCCAACACTAGTACCTGCCTTAACAAGTTGCGTAATTAATGGGTTTGTAATAGGACCTCTTGGGACTTTTTTACAAAATAGAATGATATCTTCACCAAATTTTGCTGTTCTCTCCTCTAAATCGTATCTTTTGTTATTATTTTTTTGCGTCATTCTTTAGGTTAATTAGGTCAATTAATTAATATATGTTCAACTATATAAACAGTAATAAAATTTTAAACTGTGAACGGTTACTTCTAAGTTAATTTTTTTCCAAGTTCTATATTATCTGCAGCATAATTAATAGCTGCAATTAATGCTGCTGCATACGAGTTGTAAACAGTTCCATTTATGACCCATGTGGCAGGGATGTTAGGATCTAAACCATTCTCAGGCCAGAGAAAATCAAGCTCTTTTTTAGCTTTTTCTAGCTGTTGTGTCTGGTAATAAGCTTCAGCAAGGATCAAATGTATTCTCAGGTAATTTATTGATTCAGCGTATTCATATACCCATTCAGGATCGTTACTGAGAACTTTTTTTGCGTAGTTAATTGCATTTTGTGGCTGGTTATCTATCATACTAATTACCGCCAGTCCCGCTAAGGTAATATTTAGATATGGATTGAGTGAATAGGCGGTTGCAAAACTCTCCCTTGCTACCTCGAGAGAATCCAGACGTAACTGCGCCCAGCCCATTGCTGCATATGTTGCTGGAACGAAGGGATTTCTATTGAAAGACTCATAGATAAGACACAAAGCTGCCGAAAAGTTTCCTGCCGAATATTGAGACCATCCCTCCCGAAGCAGGCTGTACTCATTGTGTAAGGTTGTAAATGTTGAATCTTCTGATTTAACCGGCCCGTTATCGGCAAAATCCCAATTGTAGATTTTATAATGATATTGTGTGTATGGGCAAAGACTGAGCAGAGTTACTGTGTGATATTCTCTGTTTTCATCAAGTTTATAAACAGAGTCATATTTTGTGGATGTTCCATATCTGACTTCAGCATGACAGGCTTCATCAGTTTCCCAGTAAATTGTAGAAGTGCTGTCTGTTACTGATAGAACAGCGGGACCACTGATGATCCGAGGCTTTGTATTATCAAAAGTGTATACTATTTTTTCACAACTAATAGATAAAATGGTGATGAGTGATAATGTAATGATCGGGAGAATATTATATAATCGCTTCATATTAGACTTAACTACTTAATTAGAGTTACTTTCTTACTACTATTTAAAAGAAAGTTTTTGCCATCTTTTACTTTAAGGTTGATAAAGTAATTGCCTGAAGCAACCGGAATTCCGTAGTTATTCTTTCCATCCCATTTAATATTATAGAAACCGGGTTGATGTTGTTTTTTGACCAGTACTTTGACCTCCCTTCCGAGAATATCGTAAATAATTAGCGAAACGTCTCCTGTCTGTTGGATGTCGTACCTGATCATTGTTGAGCTATTAAATGGATTTGGGTAGCATCTATGTAATATAAATCTACCTGGCAAAATTTTGGTACCGTCTGGATTATTGCTCTTACAAAAGATTTGATATATACCGGTTTCTGAAATTTTCATCTTCTTACTGCATGTTGAGATATATTCCCATTTACCATTGGAATGTCTGTATAATCCTGCACTTGATGAGTTTGGTAGCTCTGAGATAGTTAGGATAGCATGACCTTTAAAATCCAAGGGTTCAGGTCCAATATAGATGGGGTCACCTTTGGGAATCATGTTCGGGGGAATGGTTAAATTCATTTTGGAGCGGTTTAATACTAATGCTACATCGTGAGGCAATATCCCTTTTGGTAGATACAATTCAACTCCAGACTCTTTATCTGTCAACTTATTGTTTTCATTAGCTTTCATTAACTGATATTGAATTGTTGTTAAACCATTTCCGGTATTTCCGGAACGATCTGTGCCCTTAACCTCCAATGTTAGCGACCCACTTCCAGCTAGATATTTTTTAGCGTAATAGACATAGGGTGGGGACGGGATCTCTGTTAAATCAACGGGGGTTCCGCCGAAATCTGCTTGTATTATTTCAAGAGGTTCTGATGGAACTATGTAAACTGTCAGATCATTTGGAACAAATATATTCTGTGAAATAAGGAATGAAAACTCAGGCGGCTCTATATCATCTTCTTTAAAGGCTTTTATGTAAAAGATTTTTGTGGAATCCTTAAGCTCAAAACTGTACGACTCACTCGATCTTAAATCATCAACAAGTTCCTTTTTGTCAGAATCAAAAAGTGAAAACTTAATGGTTTCAGGTACTAATCGAATTTGAGGCCAGACTAAGCTGAAGCTCATATTTGTGTTCCAACTGTTTGTTGTAACTCTGAATTTCCATTCACTTGTGTTACTAAATGGAGCGTGTATATCATAAGAGAATGATCTCCTATCATCATGTATAAATTCCAGTTGAACAAAGTTACCCCAGAAATCTTGACCCCGAAACTCAAAAGCATCCCATGAGTCGTAAGCATCATCAGCTAAGGAGGATTCTCCGATTCCATTTCCAACGTCCTGCATCTTGTAGTTTTCTGAGACAACCCCTAGTTTAAGGAACCAATCCCAGTGACTGGAGACGGAAGATGTCCTGTATCTATATTTCATTCCCATCGAATTCAGCGCTTTCGCCGTTGGCGCAGGTTTTGGAAGACCTATGCTTGGATACATTACGAGTTTTAATTGATGTATGGAATCCAGTTGAATGAACCAGAATCCCTGCCATACTGATAGAGAGTCTGAATAATCTCCAGTATTTATTGGGAGTATATTCTCGTAATTCTCAGTAATGATGTGATCCCAGATATAAGCGTATCTGCTTATCCATACACTGTCAGCTGCGTCTGATAAAGAGTATACATTCTCTCCTGCTGCACCTTCTAATATATAGGCATCTGACCAGTCTATTGTGAAATCATAAGGATTAGCGAACATGTTCCATCCGGGAGCAGGCGGATCATACAAGGTAGAGACAGGCTCGACAGTAAGAGTGTCATTTCCAGATATAGGATACCCTTCCACAACGACTGTACAATCAGCACCAGTGGTTTGATAGATAAAATGACTAATCCCAGGGGAACAATTCGGAGGTGGATATTCTGTATCGCCATATACAAAATATTCCGCCCATCCTGTATCCCAGTTGATGACAAGCCATTTGCTAGAGTCGGGCTCTGTAACACCGAAGTCGTCCCCATAAACTGCAAGGGGGTCTCCATCGAGCGGTTCTAATGGAACACCCATTAGAACCCATGTTGAGTCCGGGAAATTGGGGTAGGAATATTCGGGAACATAATATATCTCCACCCAGACCTGGGTACAACGTGACTCCCTTGTTGCAGCTGCCCCCCTGTTTTTGCCCGCCGCAACCCCACTCCAGCCTGCAGGGCATTTACTTCCGCCCAGGTCCACTCATTGGTAGTCCAGGGGTTGGTTGTGTATTCTGTGATGTAGGTGGTCCAGGAAGTGGTTAAAGTTAACTCAGTGCCATTATAAGCAACCCCATTAGTTTTTATTCTGGTATAAGCACTTGTCTGAACTGGAGTAGCAGCCGATGCGATGTTAATATAAACCTTAACACTATCTATTGTCCCTGAGGTGCTAGTAATATCAGGCAAATTATACAGGTCAGTCGAATATGTATCCGAATTCTTAGATACAACATAAGATCCACCGTCATCTGAAACTTCTTCATCTACGTTTTCAAAGTTGACAGCTGATGAGGCGGTTCCACCAACCTCCAAATTTGTTTCCTCTCCTGCAGCATTTGGCCTAATGGTAATGATAGCTGGGCCTTGGGTGTATGCTAGCTGCGGCAGGATCATCGCCATTGCTAAGATCGTAAAGGCGGAAACCAGTATAAAATTAGCCTTTTTCATTGTCTTGTCCTCCTTTTCGCCGTTCCATTCCATCTTCCCGGTGAAAACGGGTTCATCCTCTAAAATTGTGCCATCTGCCAGCTCCTTGAGCCAGGCAAATTTCTGGTGATAGAATAATTACTGTTGAAATAACAAATGTGAAGAATGTGGAAATATATAGCGGTTGAATTGTTTTACAAAATATTGCTTTGAAAATCTTTTGAAAGTAACAATTTATTAGGAATCTATTCATACCAATTCTCTCTTCTCTTTTTTCTTCATATTTCAATTTATTATTAAATATATTTTTTGCAGTGATTAATCTCACATCTTTATGGATAAAATTTAATAGTTATTTACGTAAATACAAAATTCTAATCGCAATATCTCAATTTTTATTTCAGGGTTTTTCATTTTTTACCTTGTTCAGGATAGTGTTGATTTTTTTTTCATACTCAGTTTTAACTATACCTTTCAGTGGATGCTCTTTTCCCTGAAGTTGACAGGCGAGAGCCTCTAATTCTTTGCCAGAAAATCTTACAGGGTTTAGAATATGTTTTTCAAAGGCGTTATATGCAAAGGGAGCAACAGTTTTTGTCATTTTTGCTATTACTTTACCATACTGCTGGATTTCCCACTGTGCATGATAATCCAGCCGAAGCTCTAAAAAGTGAAAGAGATTGTGAAGATCAATTTGCCAATACCACTGAGTGTAAAGTGATAGCGGTAGATTTATTCGCGCAAGCTCTCTTGCAATATTATCGTCTATCATCTCTTTATAGTTTTGATAGGATCTTTTTTGATCTTTTATAAGAATTTGTATCACCTTTTTTTGAAGTTCTGCTGGAACTTCAGTTGTATCACGCCCCTGTCGGTTGTCTTTACTCTGATAACCGATTTGTTCTCCGTTTGGGATGTAGAATTCATCAGTCATAATGCTATATCGTCCTGAAATTTCATTAACTCTTGCGGTGCGGTGTCGAATCCATTGGCGGGCGACAAAAATCGGCATCTTACAGTGAAAAGTCAGAACTACCTGCTCGAAAGGTGAAGTATGTTGATGACTTATCAAGTAATCAATAAGTATTTTGTCTTCTCTGATTGTGCTAGTTCCTTTTCCATAGGATACTCTTGCGCTCTGAACAATCCGTGAGTCACCGCCCATATAATCCACAAGTCTAACAAACCCATGGTCTAAAACTTTAAACTCTTTATCTAAAATTGCATCAGCTTCCGGTACTATAACATGTGCCATTGTTTTTCTCCATTGTTGTTAGCTTGTAAAATATACAATAGTTTATTTTAGTTTAGAAGGGAGATTTTCACAAATTCCCGGCAATCAAACTCTGGCTTTTATGAGTTCTCAAAACCTAAATTATATACATGTTTATCAATCTTAAAATCCTCTGTGTACTTTTTAGTTCAGTATTGGCTATAAATATTGCAATGAATAAAACCAGCCAAAGTCAAACCTCGTATATTCCTGATGTGTATTCCGAGACTTCAAAGGGAGAATATACAATTAAACAGGGTGGGATAATTCGAGGAAGCAATGTGCTTAAAAATATTGCTTTGATATTTACTGGTGGGGATTTCAATGACGGTGGTGATTATATAGAAAAAGTCTTAAGTAAAAAAAATGTCAAGGCAAGTTTCTTTTTCACCGGTGATTTTTATCGATGCCCTGATAATAAGAAACTTATAAAAAAGTTGGTGAAAAACGGTTATTATCTTGGTCCTCATTCTGACAAGCATCTTCTATATTGTTCATGGGAGAAGAGAGACTCGCTTCTTATTACAAAAGATAAATTCATTTCAGACCTGTTGGCAAACTACGAGCGGATGAAGCCATTTGGAATTATAAAAGAAAACGCTGCCTATTTTATGCCGCCATACGAATGGTACAATGATTCGATTTCAACCTGGACAAAAGAACTCGGTCTGACTCTTATAAACTTTACTCCGGGCACATTATCGAATGCTGACTACACTATACCCTCAATGAAAAATTATCAAACATCTGAAGAAATTTTCAACAGTATCACTGATTATGAAAGAAATAATCCAGAAGGTCTTAATGGCTTTTTCCTCCTTTTGCATATAGGAACACATCCGGATCGCAAAGATAAATTCTACTTCCGGCTTGAAGAATTAATTGATTTTTTAGAACAAAGAGGATATTCCTTTTTGAGAATAGATGAAATGCTCAATAATTAATATAGGTAAAACTAATATGTCTGATCAATTATTAATTCGCAACTGTAAGCTCTTTAATGCTATTGAACAAGATGGGTTTGTAGATATTTTGATAGAAAGTGGTAGCATTGTCCAAATTGGGAAGGTAAATGAAAGACAGGAATATGCCAGTGTAATTAATGCAAATGAAAGGGTTACTGCTCCGGGATTCATTGATGTACATATTCAAGGAGCAGGCGGAGCGGATATCCTGGATGGTACTGAGGAAGCTTTGGTAACTATGTCAAGAACACTCTCTTGTTTGGGTACCACAAGTTTTTTAGCTACAACCGTTGTAAAGCCTGACCGGAATAATCGCCACTTAAAAGTTACTGCAAGGAATGTTAATAGAGAACTCGGTGGAGCTATCATTTTAGGTATACACCTTGAAGGGCCCTTTATCAATGGGAAAAAAAATGGAGGGATATCAAAAAACAGTATTTTTTCTCCATCTCTCAAAGCCTTTAAAGAAATTATAGACATTACCAGCGATACATTGAAAATGATGACAATCGCTCCGGAATTAGAGGGCAACTTGGGAATTATCTACAAACTTGTTGAGGATGACATCATAGCTTCTTTCGGTCATTCAAATGCAACATATATAGAGACTAAAAAGGGATTTAGTGCTGGAATAAAGCATGTTACTCACATATTTAATGCAATGCCTTCTCTTCATCATAGAGAACCAGGACCACTATTAGCTATTTTTGAATCAGATGATATTACAGCTCAGATAATAAGCGATGGAGTTCACGTACACCCAGGTATCGTAAATTTAGTCTATAGGAATATTGGTAAAGATAGATGTATTTGTATAACAGACGGTGTTCAAGCAATGGGACTGCCTGATGGAAAATACATTTATAATATTCGGGAATATGAATCGAAAGACGGAACCGCTCAATATCTTGATGGTACTTTAATCGGTACAACTTTAAGTGCTTGGGAAATTGCACGCAAGTTTATGGAATTCACCAATTGTTCATTAGAAATAGCTATCAATACGATAACAAAGAATCCTGCTAAACTTCTGGGTATTGAAGATAAAAAGGGATCAATTGAGGTTGGAAAAGATGCTGACTTAGTTATATTTGATCACGACAACTCGATCTGGTCAACAATTATAAATGGGAAAGTTGTATTTGAGAAGCAATTGAGAATTCTTGATAAAGATTAAACGCCGGCAATTCTCATTTTATAAACATTTAAAGCCTCACTTAGCCTGTCTTTTGCTGTTGTATCTCCTGGCACATTGTGTGAGGGATGTATATACAATTTCACTCCTTTATCAATAAGGATCTCAGCAACAGTTGTAATAATCATCCACACCGCTGTAACAAAAGCGATTGTAGAGATAGGACCAATCTTGTCTTTATGGTTTTTTAAGGATATCATTGCATCCTCGGCGGGAACACATGTATCAACCACAATATCTGCGATATCGAAGATCTTTTTTCCTGAAGAATGACGGGTCTCTTTATCCTTAAAAGCATTTTCTGAACCGAGGATAACAACTTTCATCCCAAGTTTCTTCGCTTCCAATGCAATATCGATGTTAACATTATTGATACCGGAATGAGAAAATAACCACATAGTGTCTTTTGGATCAAAATTATAGCTCTTCATTATCTCTTTACCGTATCCTTCTACTCTTTCGAGAAAAACAAACTGGTGAACCCCCATTTCACCTACAATATGTGTAAAGAATGAAAGCGGTATTTCTATCATAGGGTGAAATCCTACAAACCCACCAATGCGGGGGTACATTTCCTCAATTGGTAAAGTGGCATGACCACAACCAAAAGTGTGAACCCACCTCCCGGCAGCGATAGAATTTGCCATCACCTCTGCAGCTTCTTTAATGTTTTCCATCTGTGAATCTTCAAT
>JADHYC010000089.1 GCA_016782645.1 Fidelibacterota bacterium
ATATCATATCGTCGATTTACAATATATACGCCATCTTCCATAGAATTTATAATATTTCGTAAGTTATTTCTTTCAATCTGCAACGCATCTTCCGCCTTCTTGCCTGCCTGTTCGGCAGACAGGCGCTCGGTGATGTCGTGAAAAAGCAAAACAAAACCTGTAATTATCTCCTTATCATCTCTGATTGGCGCAATGTTAAATTCAACAGGTATATCTGTTTTTTCTTTGTTTATTAGCATAGAATCACAAGAAATATTATCAATATCTCCCTTAAAAAGAGACTTTATTGAAGAGCTTTTGATAGATATAATTTTATCTTTATCTTTGACATCAAATACTTCTGTTAAAGCTTTACCCTGAGCTACTTCCTTTTTCCACCCTGTCAGTGCTTCAGCAACAGGATTCATAAATGTTATAAATCCTTTTTTATCGATAGTAATTACAGCATCGCCAATAGACCTAAGCACAGTGGAAAACCTACTCTTTAATTCATTTTCCAACTTACGCTTATAAATAGCCATTTCAATAGTAGCATGTAATTCTTGTGCGTTAAATGGCTTGAGTATATACCCATAAGGTTCAGTTAATTTAGCTTGCTGTAATTTTTTCTCATCTGCATAACCTGTTAAATAGATCACAGGGATATTAAAACTAACATGTATCTGTTTAGCTGCCTCTATACCATTAACATGCCCTTTTAAAACAATATCCATCAGCACTAAATCGGGGCAAGTTTCTCCTGCTTTTTTTATTGCTTCTTCACCAGAATCAATAACATCGGTAACAGAATATCCTTTATCTTCTAAAATATCTCGGATACCCTCGGCTACATCGGTATTATCTTCAACTACTAAAACTTTAACTTTTGACATTGTTTAAACCTTTCTTGCTTATTTTTCCACTCCCAAGCTGAGTCTTGTGTCGGAGACATCTCTAGGAAGGGAATGAGCAATATTTTTTTATATCCTACTTCATCAAAATACTCTTGCGTGCTTCTCTTAACCAAAAGTCGGATTTTTCTATATCACCCTTTTGACGAGCAAGAATAATTCTAAGAGCGGCATCAAACTTGATATTCAGGTTATACTTATCTGAATAAAAAGCATTTAAGAGTTTAATCATCATATCTAAATCGCTATTTCTTTTATCCGGGAAATATGAACGAATTTTATTCCGAATCTGATAAACATAAAAAGGTTCTGTAAAGGCAAATTTTTGCCTTCTTTCTGATTCGACTTCGATATTAATAATTTCCTCAGTTTTCTGTAATCCAGCAAAATATCCGGTTAAATAATAGCATTTATTATCATATTTCATCTTTTTCCAAACATGTCCATTAACGTCTCTACTTTTTTCCGCAAAAACAGTGACTGCGTTTAAAAACAACATGCAAATAATCAAAAAAATATTAACTTTTCTTAGTTTCAAAACTGTAATTTCACCTTTCATGAAAATGGTTTACAATTGGAAATCTTCTACCAATCCCAAAAGCCTTTTGCGTAATCTTTATCCCTGGAACTGCCTGACGCCTTTTGTACTCAGCACTCCGTATTCTTCTGCTAATATCTTTGACCAACTCTTCAGAAAACCCCATCTCAATGAGTTCCCTTTGACTTTTCCCATCTTTAATAATATAATCAACAAGAGGGCTTACAATTTTATAATCAAACGGATCGACCTGTTTCTCGGCTAATTCAGCGGAAGGTGTTCTATTGATAATATTTTGAGGTATAATTTCCCGCACAGCTTTCCTATTTACATAATTTGATAAAGCATACACCCCAGATTTACTTATATCAGAAATGACCGCAAGTCCCCCGGTCATATCGCCATAAAGGGTACAGTATCCTAATGCCAATTCAGTTTTATTTCCTGTCGAAAGAACTATACATTTAAATTTATTGGAAATTGCCATAAGGATATTACCTCTAACGCGAGCCTGAATATTCTCTTCAGTTATGTCCCTTGGCAATGACAAAAATATTTCAGACAAATTCTTTTCATAAGACAGTACAATTTCTTCGATGGAAATTACTTTATATTCTACTTTGAGAGAATTCGCTAACTTCTTTGCGTCTCTAATGCTCTGGTTAGAAGTAAATCGTGAGGGCATTATTATGCAAAGGACATTTTCAGCTCCTAAAGCATGAGTAGCAATACATGCAACTAATGCAGAGTCTATACCACCACTCAGACCCATAACTGCTTTTGAAAATCCCGACTTCTGTAAATAATCACGAGTACCTAACACAAGTGCGTTATATACGCTCTCTTCGCAATCCATATCTGGCAGCGTTATTGCTTTACCGAGCCCTGTTGCAATACTAATATCAAAAATATTGAATGATTTGATAAATTCGCCACCCCATCCAACAACTTTCCCATCTGCGTCATAACCGAGCGAGTTACCATCAAAAACTAACTCATCCTGACCACCTACTATATTCACATATATAAAAGGAACTTTCCATTTTCTAACTTTTTCCTGAATCAACTTTTCTCTAATTTTCCTCTTCTCTTCCGCAAAAGGTGAAGCTGATAAATTCACAATTATATTACAGCCTTGAGAAGCAAGGTTATCTGTAACTTTTATCTCACTATTCGCATCCCACAGATCTTCACATATCTCAATACCCAAAGCAAATTCTTTATCTTTAATTGCTAATGAAACTGGAGAATTAGTTTTTGCTGGAAGAAAATAACGTAGTTCATCAAAAACGTCATAGTTGGGCAGCAATGTTTTATATCTTTTTCCTATAATGGAACCGTTTTGAATAACCGCCGCTGCACTATATAAACCATCTTCTGATTTATCAATAAAACCGACTACTATAACAATATCATCACATGAATTAGCGGCAATTTTGTTAAGCGCCTTGATATTTTCATCAACAAAATTATTATTAAAGATAAGATCTTGAGGAGGATAACCAGTAATTGCTAGCTCAGGAAAAATTATAAGATCGACTCCCTTTTCCGCTGCATCCTTGATTAAACCAATTATCTTACCAGAATTTCCTTCTAAGTCACCAAGGACAGGATTAATTTGAGCCATTCCTATTCTCAATATTTTACTCAAAATCTCACCTCAAATGTCATATATCCTACAAGAGTGTTACTTTTCTCAACAATAATATTTGTTACTCGAGAAAAAGTAGGACCTATTCTAAGTTCTTTAATAAAATCATTAACCAGTCCTTCTTCACCTTCAACTTCGCAAAGAACATCCCCATTCATTAGATTTTTAACATATCCAATCAAATTATAATCTCTTGCTTTTCTCAGGGTAAAATAGCGATAGCCTATTCCTTGCACAAAACCTTGAACAATAATTTCATCGTGAATTTTCATAACTTTTACACTGATAAAGATACAAAATTCTTATCTCAAATTTCAAACTAAATATTAAATCTTTGAACATCATCTAGCGGGAAAATTGTGTCCCTGAATATCTACCTTAAGGAGATTCCTTTGGAATAAAATTAGAATTATTTTTTAAAAAGAGTTTATATGTTAAAAAACCAAGTGTTATTATCTTTTTAAAATCTCTAAATACTTCTTAAAAATAAACAAACGGTTTCTCTTGTAGCCAGTAATTTCCTTCAAAATTCCCAAGTCAACAAAATTCCGAATAAGGTCGTAACCGGATTTGGCAGAAATCCATATACATTATTAGCGAATAATAAGTAATCGATTTTCCTTACATCTTTATACCTTCCTATTATATTTAGCTGGATCAAACGCAAACTCCACAGCCTTTTCTGGCGATGAAACTTGCTTTATCCCTTCGATTTCCCACGAATCCAGCGAACAAACCGGCGTGCCAATTTGGAGACAATAAGCAATTTCTGAAAGTGTCCCGTATTTCCCACCGATAGCTATTGCGGCTGAACAAGCTCTAACAATAATCGAATTTCGAGCAATCCCAATACCGGTTGGAATAGGAATTTTCACATAAGCATTAGCTCTGGAAACATTGCCATCGGGAAGTATCCCTATTGTTAAGCCACCTTCTTCCACTGCTCCCTTACAGGCAGCTTCCATTATACCAGTTCTACCACCACAGATGAGAATTCCACCATGGTTAGCTATTTCCTTACCTACTTTATATGCCTTTTGGTAAGTTTTGGAATCGCAATCCCGCCCTCCTAAAACAGCAATTATCTTTTGAGATTTTACAGATTTAACCACAGAGAACGCCCCGTTAGGCTCTGCTACGGGGCAGGCAGAGGACGCAGAGATTTTTTTATTTATACCTGATGAGTCAACCATTTATTTGCCTTTAGCTTTTCATAACGTTTTGTAACTAAGGTACTCTACGGTGAATAATCGATCACGGTTCAAGACGATATATTGTTCTTGGAAAGGGTATTGTCTCACGAATATGAGAAACCCCGGTCATCCAAGTAACCAATCTCTCCAAACCAACTCCAAATCCACTGTGAGGAACGGAGCCATATTTTCGAAGATCAAGAAACCATTGGTAATCTTCTAATGGCATATTATCGTTCTTCATTCTTTGTAAAAGTAAATCATAATCATCTTCTCTTTGCGATCCGCCAATAATTTCTCCATAACCTTCAGGTGCAATAAGATCAGCTCCCAAAACCAAATCAGGGTTCTCTTTATCTCGTTTCATATAGAATGACTTTGTCTCTTTCGGCCATTTCTCTACAAATATCGGAACATCGGAATCTTCGGTTAACAATACTTCATCCTGTGCACCGAGGTCACCGACATAAGATATTTCAGAACCTTTATCTCTCAGAAAATCAACGGCATCTTTATGCGTCATTATTTTAAAAGGAGCATCAGCTTTTTTTAACTTTTCAATATCTCTCTCAAGAATATCCAATTCTATTTTATTGTTATCTATTAATTTTGTAATTATATATCGAATTAATTCTTCCTGGATTTGCATATTTTCTTCATGCTCAACGAATGCCGCTTCCGCATCCATCATCCAGAATTCCGTTAAATGCTTGCGTGTTTTTGATTTTTCAGCCCTGAAAACAGGTCCAAAATCATAAACGCGTCCTAAACTCATTATACCTGCTTCCAGATAAAGCTGCCCTGATTGGGAAAGATATGCATTGCCTAAATTAAAATACGGTACACTAAAAAGGGTTGTTGTTCCCTCACAGGCATTCGGCGTCAAAAGTGGTGAATCGAACCGAATAAAATCATTATTATTCAAATACTCTGTGATTGCATAATAAACTGCATGTCGAATTCGTAATATTGCCCACTGTTTTTTTGAACGCAGCCACAGATGTCGATTATCCATGAGAAATTCGACACCGTGCTCTTTTAATGAGATTGGGTAGTCGTTAGCGATTTGATGAACAGTAATATCCCTGATAACAATTTCATAACCGCCGGGGGCGCGTTTATCCTCATGAATTAAACCTTTTATTGTAACGGATGATTCCTGTAACAGTTCGTCCCTTTTATCAAAAACAGACTTGGAGACTTCGTTATTTAAAACGATTCCCTGAATGATTCCTGTTCCATCTCTGAGTATAAGAAACCAGATTTTCCCACTGGATCTTTTATTATATACCCAGCCTTTCATCACAACTTCTTTTCCATCATAGTCTTTTACATCTTTTACAAAAACCCAATTCATTTCTTTCCTCATTTTATAAAGCTAACCATAAAGACACCAAGAACACCAAGATTGTTGTTACGAATCGTCAGCATCTTTTTCCCATTTTAAAATTTACCAGCCAGATAATATCGAGTTAATAATATCCTCTGTTATCTGTAATATAGATTCTTCTAAAGCAGTTTCACGGTCTCTGTCTGTAGCGCCGGTAGGGTCATACTCACTGTAACCGGTAAATTGTTTTTTAAAAATTGGTTTATTATTGATTTTATCAAACCATTCGACTTCAACTTTAACAGTAACACGATATTCCTTAACTGCCTCCCCAGTTTCTTCCGACTCAGTAAAAACGAGAGGACGATCCTGAATACTCAAAACTGTTCCATAGAGAATAGAGTGACAATTATCTTCCTCAATCAGTTTTAGTATATTTTCCTGAATAAACCCTAATCTTATTTGATCTGTAACAACCTGTTGAATATTAAACTCAGCAGTTTTATCTTTAAAAATTGGAATTGCAACATTTTTAATATGAGGTGGCAAGGTACCTCTGAAAGAATAATACCAACAGGCAGAATTACTCGACAACATAAATACCACAAGAATTATCCCAACAATTTGATATTTGATATTTGATATTTGATATTTGATATTACTAAAGTCCATATTCTTTAATCTTTCGATATAATGTTCTTTCGCTGATTTTTAATGAGTTAGCTGTTTGCCGTTTTTTGAAATTAAACTTATTAAGAGTTTTTTCAATCAATTCTCTCTCCACTTCCTCAAAAGAAACCGTACCCAACATATTTGGATTAATAATATAATTTTCTTTTACCTCTCCTTCCTCAGTAACTTTTTCCTCTTTTTGAACTGGAAAAAGATGTGGTAAAATACCAGAATCAGGCATCTTTTCAAAATCTAAACGATCAATTTTTTCCGATAAAATATTTTTTATTTCATGTGATTCACGACGCAGTAAAAGAATCTGGTGTAGAATTAATTCTCTCTCTGCCTGATCTATGCTCTTTGAAACTTTCATCGGTAAATTAGGTGACGGTATTCTTCTCTCAACAAGAAGCCGTTTCTCAACCATTTTGCTGTTTATTACTTCACCTTTTTGAAGTACAATCATGCTTTCGATAAAATTCTTCAATTCACGAATATTACCAGGCCAATGATATTTCATAAGTAAATTCATTGCATTTGGAGAAAGACCCTTAAATATGATCGAATTTCTATTAGCAAATTCGATTGCAAATTTGTTCACAAAAATTGGAATATCATCCGGGTATTTTCTGAGAGGTGGAAGTGAGATAGTAATAGTTTTCAAACGATAATAAAGGTCCTTTCTGAATCTCTCTTTTTCTGTTTCAACAGAAATATCCTTATTTGTCGCCGCAATAATTCGGACATCTGCTTTCTTAATCTCAGAACCTCCTACCGGAAGAAATTCCCCAAGCTCCAGAACTCTTAATAACTTAACTTGAGTCTCAAGTGGCATTTCCCCTATTTCATCAAGAAAAATAGTTCCATTATTTGCCGATTCAAAATACCCTTTTCTATGCTCGATCGCTCCCGTGAAAGAGCCTTTAACATGACCAAAAAGTTCACTTTCTATTATTCCTGCGGGAATTGCACCGCAGTTTACTTTTACCAAAGGTTGATGTTTACGAAAACTATGACGATGAACTGCATTAGCTATAAGTTCCTTGCCTGTTCCACTTTCACCAAGTATCAGAACAGTAATATCTGTTTTCGCTACTTGATCTATTGTTTCAATGATCTCCCGTATTTCATCGGAATTTCCAAGAATCCCAAAACTTTGTTGCAATTTGGCTATCCTATCACCATTCATCACATGCTCCTTTTACCTAGAGAAATTCAATAGATACGAGGATAAAAAGTAAATTTCTTTCTCCGTGTATAGTTCTATATTTTAAGGTTATATCTCTCATTACTTCTTAAATTATCAAAGACCTTTTTGTCCAATATCCTCTCTAAAATACGCTCCATCAAAGTGAATTTTTCTAACATGGTTATATGCCTTATCAATGGCATCTTTAAGGTTTTTTGCACAGGCTGTAACTCCCAGCACTCTTCCACCATTTGTCTTGAAGTTCTTCCCATCAAATGCAGTACCTGCAAGAAAAATCGCTCTATTACTACTATCTTTAATATCATGTTTAGAATCCAACCCTGTTATTGTTTTACCTATTTCATAGGAACCGGGATATCCCTTTGACGCCATTACTATACAAGCCGCAAATTTATCCGATAATTTTAATGACCCTTTATTTAATTGTCCCGTTGCTATACTATGTAAAATATCAACCAAGTCAGAATCAATCAGCGGTATTACAACCTGAGACTCCGGATCACCAAAGCGTGAATTAAATTCAATAACACAGGGTTCTCCATGCTCAATCATTAATCCG
>JADHYC010000030.1 GCA_016782645.1 Fidelibacterota bacterium
AGACTATCTTCAATTTCTACAACACAGCTGCCAAGCTGCTGCCCGGTATATTTTATTTGCCCACCGATAGAAAATTGGCTTGAAAGAGACTTCGAATAACCAATGCCTACCATAAATGCTGATGGGTGGAAAATCTCTGTATCTATATAACCCTTATCATTTCCCCAAAACATTGTACCCTGCATCTCGCCATAATCAACTGAAATTAAACTAACACCGATAACACCATATTGTCCTTGAAAAGGATTTAACGCCATACTAAAAGAATTGTATTTTATATCAACAATCCAGTTGTTCTGGCTTAATGATGCATCAAATCTGTTTGTCATGATTGCCATACATGCGGGGTTAAAGAAGAGCGAGCTCGATCCCATACCTATTGTTGTCATTGCACCAGCCATACCGGTAGCTCGAGCATCTGTTTCAACACTTAAAAACTGGAAGCCTGTTTGGGCTAATTTTTTATATTTTATTGCATATGCAAACGAGCTGAAACTAAATATGATAACGATCAATATAAAGAAGGTTGTATTTCTCTTCATACTCTATTCCTCCAATCAATATATTCATTATTATTTATCAAAGTGTATCGCTGCATTAAAAGTTTTGCTCTTTGTTTGATCGTAAGTAATCAATTCGATTAAATATTTTTTAGCATCTATCTTATAAGCAAACCTGGATTTTATTACCGGACAAGGATTTTTTCCTGATACATTAAAAAATCCTACTACTGTTTCCAAAGGCATATCGGAGTCTTCGATTTCTAGTACATTTCCGTCTTCATCATAGAGATTCATATATATGTAATCGGTAAAGAAAAATATCACATCGCCACTCATGACATTATCAAACAACAAATAGGATTGAGTTGTATCACTGAAGGTTTTTACCTCATAGCTGGTTAAATGATCAGCAATATTAGCAGTGGTATCGACTTCAAAAGAATCAGGTACGACTGTTGTATCTATTCCACTTATTGTGGTATCATAAGTAAAAATTGTAGTATCATAACTGAAAGTGGTATCGAAAGTGTGGAAATTATCGTTTATCTTAATTCCCAAATTCTTTTCGTCTAGTAGATAGAATAAATCAGAGCGTGTTTTTTTAGAGTAATTTTCGTTGAATGAAACAGTGTCCTTTGTACTATTACTAAATTCTAACCGAATTAGATCAATTGGAAATATCTTAGTTACTCCAATTGAAGCTTCATATAAAACTGAGTCCTCAGAGGGGGATGAGATCGTATCAGTCACCACTATTGTTGAATCAAAATAAAACGAGGTGTCTTCACCTGTAGTGATCGAAAAGTCTATGGTATCTGTAATATGGAAACTATTATTATACACAAAATTATAAGTAGTGTCAACTTTAAACGAATCGGGAGTAACAGTTGTGTCTGTACCAACAATTGTTGTATCCCAAACAAATACGGTTGTGTCGTAAGCAGTAAGTAGTGGATCATTTACCTTTAGCATTTCAGATATCACTAAAGTGCTATCAAACTTCGGTTTTCCGGTCCAGTCTTTTAGCAAGGAAGTATACACCTTAATTTTTGCATCTGAAAGAGTTTCTTTAGCGGTTTTATCAGCTGTACCCATTTCAGAAGTTTCGTCTTCAAAATCTTCGAAAATATCACAACTCATTATAACCAATATAAAAATTACTGCATTGATAGCAAATATGGATTTCAAAATATTTTTATTCATCATTATTCCCCCTAAATAACCTTAAAACTATATTTATCTAATTATTACAAATTTTCTGTAGGTTGATAAGCCTTTTCTTAAAATCAATTCTCCTGTGTTTATATCGTAGATGTTTTCCGGAACCTCAAAGTGCGCAATGTATACTCCACTAACGACTATTTGACGTGAAGATGTAATCATATCCCATCTTGCATCACCACTTCCTGCGTGTTTAATTGTATTAATTAGATCACCTCGTTCAGTAAAAATCCGTATTGTGAGCTTTTCAGGAAGATTTAAGAACATAATTTTGTTAGGTTCACCAACATACTGGATAGTCCTATTTCTAACGTTGTACGGATTAGGAACAACACGAATACCTTTCAAACTTTCTGAAGGAGGTTTTTTCAGGTATGCCCCTTTGTTTGTTCTGGTATAAAATGGGCTGCTGTAAAGAGAACTGTCAGGTGAAATAGTATTTGTTGAACCGTCATCGTAAGATACAATATAGTAATAGTAGCTCTGTCCTCTTACCGCAGTATAATCTGAATATTCATTTGCAAGAGTGCCGTCACTTATGTTTAAATCTGCTATCTCATAATATGTAGAATCCGTTTCTCCTTTCGCTCTATAAATTTTATATCCTTCAAAACGCGGATGGGTCTCAGCGTTATCCATCCAACTCAAGAAGATCCTATTTCCCTGGGATTCTACCATAAAGGTTGAAGGGGGATTAGGTGGAAACTCACTTCCCAAATCTAAGCCATTACGAAAGAGGTTTACAGCTCTTTTATAAGTTTGAATCAGAGAATCTTTACTTGTATACACCCAACTGTTCTTATATTCATTTGCATCATCTTCTGAAGCGATATCTTTAAAACTTCCATCAGGGAATTCAACATTCAGAGTTTGTCCTTCAATAGCTACTTTATACCAATTTCTACCGATCTTTTTATTTTGATCCCTGCTTAAACCGCTTACAGCTTCAGCTAATACAATACGTATGCTATCACCGGGTGCCATTGTATATGGTCCAAAAGCAATAGCCTGTGAAAATCCTCCTCCCCCAACATCTGCCTCCATATTTGGGAATCCTGCGCCAACTTCTTCTGCCTGACTCTTCTCAGAGTGACCAAATGAGCAGAATTGTAAATATTCGTTTGTCATTCTCGAAGCACTGAATTGATCATTATTTGTCGTAGCAAGATCATTTGACTCGATTTTTACTGTTGTATAAGGCTGGTAAATGTCATCAGTAGGATTATCAACATCAGTATCAGCATGTAATGTTACAACGCCTGTAAATTGAGAAGCGCCCAGTTGTCCATCGGCTTTCCAACCCAAAACATTTGGTGAACCGATATTGTCATAGGTGGATGACGAATGTAATCCGTGCCAGCTGTAAAAACATCTGATAATATTTCCATAATCATCATACTCATCTACACCAAAATTATGCTCATACATCAGATTATCTGTTGGATAATTTGCAGTAGTTACAGGATTAGCAGGACTTTCTCCCAGTGACTCGTTCATTGTATTTTTTCCCCATCTCATATCTCTGATAGTACCCCAGCCTGGGTCACCACGCCAATTTATCACTCTTCCTTCAACCGTACCTTCTTTACAAACCGCATTTCGATATTGCCAATGAAAAAATACACCTTCAAGTTCATCGTTATGCGTTCTTACATTTCCATTGGCATCTGGTTTACTACAGATTCCGGTATTTTTAAAAGTATATTCATAAACAAAGAAATTATCATAGTACTGCTGACTAAAAGCGTATATTTTCCGAGTCATTGAGATACCTACTGATGAATTAATTACATTTACGAGCAGCCTGTCAGCTTTAAGAGAAGGGTCAATTATTTCAACAATATCGTCATAATCAAGGTCGGATGAAGGTTCGCTGTCGACGAATACTTGAGGATGTGGAATACGTCCATACATTAATAAGCCAGTTTCTGATTCTGCAAAAGGTACAGGCATCATTTCATCCTGTTCGATGGATGATCTCGGTCTTGGTCCGCAATGAGCTACTTTATGACTGAACTGAATACTGGCAATCGGATCATTGTAATTTTTACATGCGATCCAGAATCCTCTGGCAGCCTGGCAATCTTGCCTGGGGCGAAAAGCGGGCCACCGGAGACCAAATTGCTGCTCATCGCCGAAATCTTCCTCAGGTTCACAGCCGTGTTCCTGGTAGAAATTGTGTAAATTGCCAATTTTGATCCATTTTGCAGCTGCTGCGAAGCTATTCTGCACCGGAAATGAAAGTAATAGCACTGTTAGAATAAAGATATCTAATTTTTGTAAATGTTCCTTCAAAACAACTTTCATAACTGTTCCTTCTTTATAAATTTACAAAATCATCCGATTCCTAAAGCTCAAAAGATAGTTTGATCCCAAAAAAGATATCTCTTGGAGCTAAGAACATAAATGATTCGTTAGCTGGATTAAAAATATAAGCCTTGTCATCTAGTATTTTGTCTACTTCTTTTTTACTTACTCGTTCGTATTTCCCTTCCTCGTTAAGCTGTACATAATTATTAAAATCTATTATAACTCCATTCTCAATAGTATAGTCATCGGTATTAATACTTTCTAAGTCTAAACTTTCAAGTGCTATTAAGTCTGCGTAATAAATAACTGACGCATCACCGGTAAAATTTTGATTTATCTGATAAATATAATCCATAGCTTGAAAATCCACATTAAGTGGTCTGTAATCACCTAATTTATCATCACCATAAATATATTTTTCACCAAGTTCGTCATAGACTTTCTTTGGAAAATGCAACGATTCAGTGTACTGCTGATATATCTCCGGAGTGAGGTAAGGGTCTCCTAATCCTGTCATAGATAAATGCTTGAAATTAAACACATTGAAAATTTCAGTGAGAAAAGTAAGATAGATGTTTTTATAATGAACTGTTTTTGATATTTTCAAGGTTACATTGTAGGAGTCTTTCCAACGTACGTTATTTGTAACTCCATAGACATTTCCAAATGTCGCGTATGAACCTGCATTCCAATGTCCCGTGAAGGAGATATCCCACCTGTCAAAAATTATTGTCTTTACTAAACTCGATTTCCCATATCTTGGGGAATGGAATGCGATATTATACTTTACACTTGGACGAGGAATGGGTTTATACTGTACCTGTGTTGAAACATCTAACTCATATTCCCTTTGCATTGAAGGATTTTCATATTGATTTCTTACTCCGAATCGCCCGGAAGTATAAACTGCGTAGGTGTAATTAATAAAACCTGTCAGCCAGTCGCCTGCTCTTTTACGAATTTCCAGCTCCAATCCCCTAACATCCTGGTAAAAGTTATTTGAGTATCTACTGTAACCTACTGTATTATCAGCACTTTTATAAGAGATCAATCCCGACTGATCAGATTTATCTTTATAGTAAGCAGCAGCATGTATAAGGTATTGATCAAATAGAGACTGATCGTATCCCAATTCGTATGCTATTGTTTTTTCCATGGGAAGTTCTGGATCACCAAATCTACTCATCTGACCTCCAGTAACTCGCCGCGTTCCAAATAGCTCATCCGGCAAAAACTTCTGTCGCTGGTGACCGTAGTTGAAATAAAGTTTGGAATTGACGGTAATTGGATGAGAAATACCTAAACGAGGTAATAGTGTTAATCTACCTTTTGCTTTACTTATAGGAATATCCCCTTCAGCGTCTGGATTATACATAGATGAAAATAGACTCTTGTTATATTCATCAACAATATACCAATTAGTGTGTGGATCAAAATATTCTGCTCTTAAACCGAGTGTTGCAATCCAACCATGGAACTCCATTTTATCCTGCATATAAACGGCGATTTGATATGGATCTCTTTCCCATTTAGAAAAAGGTCTCCCAACAGGTAGGTCCGGATTCTTCGCACCATAATTCATTTTATAATCATAATAATTTAGTAAAAACCCAAACTTGAATTGATGAAATCTGTTTAACTGAGCAGTTAAGTCAAATCTTGCTCTAAAGCGTGATGTAACGGTGGAATCCCTTGAATTGCTTTTTGCTCCCATCATAAAACCATCAATGCTTTTTGAAGCAAGGAGAGTCTCAAATCCCCATGGTGCTTCATCAACAAAAAATTCACCGACACCGGGAAAAATGTCATTGCTTAAGCTGTTATCTCTTTCTTGTCCAGGGTTTGTGCTATATTCGGTAGTGGCATATTCAATGACTCCTTCATAAAAACTTTTTGGGTTAAAAAAGTGAGATATTTTCGCAGAAATCATTCTGTCACTTATATCAGAAGCACAATAGTATTCGGGATAAAAAATCTTGCTTCGCTGCTGTGAATAACTTCGAAATACTCCGGCTACATCCCATATCGAATCTTTAAAAAAACTGGCACCACCTGTTCCGCTGGAACATACTGTTCTCTGTTCTTTATAGAAGTGGGAAAATTGAAGTTTAATCTTGTCCGTAATATCTGAAGTAATTTTTGTATTTAAAACCCATTCGAGGTGAGAATCTCTAACAAATGGAACAAGATACATATTTCTAGTAGATTGAAAAGATGAATAAAATCTTAAATTACCCAGCATTGTACTAACTACAGGAATTGGACCTCCAAATCCACCATCGATATAATAATCAGGTTTACGAATATTTCCATCTTTTCTGTGCTCCCACATGAATAGTTTTTGAGCCCCTGAAGGGGATAAATCGTTCGTTGGATCATTATCTGTAAGTAACTCATGCGATACCGCATTCCATCCCTGAAAAGAAGGAAAGCGAGCTTGCATGTGCTTATCCCAGGCTCCATTATCTGTACCTGTCCAGCAGACTTTATCGTCAAGCCATGGTCTCATATAATATGAATCTTTATCATATATTGACATTCCAAAATGCTTAGGTGCGGGAGGACTATATTTCAAATTAATGTTGAAAACATATTTTTGTAGACTACCCTCTTTGGTAACGATATTAATAACTCCTGCCTGTAGATCACTATATTCCGCATTAAAACCGCCTGATTGGATCATTATTTCCTGAACGGAATTCAGAGGAATCCCTGTAATTGGTTTTCCTGTTCTTTCATCTTTTAAGGCAATACCATCTACCATTAATGCAAGTTCATCTTCTCCTCCTCGTCTGACGCTTAGTCCATCAACTCCGGCTTGCATGCTTATAACTTCTTCAATACTGGAAACTGGTAAGTCATCTATACGTTCCGCAGGAATGTTTATCTGACTTGAGGCAACATCCTTTTTAATTACTTTTCTTTCAGCGACAACTACAACTTCTTCACCAACAATTGATTCTATCTTCAATTCAAAATCTAGCGTTGTTGTTATGTCTATATTAACCCGAACATCAGTGTATCTTAACGGGGAGTAACCAATCATTGTGGCTTTAACAGAATATTTTCCAGGAGAAATGTTTAGAATAACATAATTTCCGTCCTGGTCTGCGGCGGCACCTATTGTTGTTCCTTCTACAACAATATTAACTCCTACTAGAGGTTCTCCAGTAGAGGAATCAACAACTCTTCCAGATATTTTTCCAGTTGTACCAGCAAAAATAAAAGTAACTGTAAAAAGAAATAAGCAAAATGTTGCGACTAATATTTTTCTCATTTGCTATCTCCCCTTCAAAATGTATTATTTAAAATTAAAATAATCAGAGCAGTAGAAATTAAACATTTTATATATAACCTCATCTAAAAAAATCTGATGTGCTAAAAAACTAACTTTATTTCTTTTCATTAGTCAGTGTACATTAAGTTTTAATAATTTTTCAATTATTACGGAAAGTTAACCTCAGAGTAATAATTTTTTTAGGGTTAACAGGGATAGTAAAATGATTTTCAGTATCAAGCTCTAAAGAATCTATAACTAACTCTTCTAATGAGAGAAGTCGTACAGAGCGAATTGGTAAATACGTGAAAATCTCTCCATTAACCTTATTATTCGTAGGATTAAAAAGTCTTAATACAATTCCCTCTCCACTTTCTTCATTTTTAAGTGTTGAAAATATTAGATCATCAGGCAAAATTTTAAGAAATTCTATTTGCGTTGGCAAGTTGCCAGTAGTCCTTCGCTGTTGAAATACTTTCAATTCAATATTATGACAATAGGCTTCATTAATAATTTGCCCACTCTCCCAGTGTCCCAAATGTGGATAGAAAGACAAATGACACCTTTTTTTCACAGGATCTTTAATAGGACCGATTTCACGTAGCAGTGTTATTGCTGCAACCTTCCTCTTACCTTGTAAAATCTCATATTCAGTTAACCCATCAGTTATGACTGCAAAACTATCATCACCATGAGATATTCCTACAAAGCTATTCATAAGGAAAACCACTGGTTCTTTCTCACTACTTGAGAATTTTTTCGGAGTTTTTATTCTTCTGCTAACTATATCAAATCGTCCTCCTGCGTAAGAACAATCAGTCTTAAAATCTATAGGAAAACAAATTTTTAATGTATGATCACTGGCTTTATTAATAAAACTAACAACTACATTTAAATATTTTGAAAGTCTATTTAGTGATATAATAGTTGAGATTTTAGTAGTTATTAATTTTGAGGATCTCTCTTTTTCCTTTTTATTAAACTCTGAAGGTATGTCCCATATATAATCAATTTTATATGCCGCACTACATGAACCATTATATAATGATTTTATTGAAGGCTTAAGTAGTTCAGTAGTTAAAACAGGTTGGATTTTATGCTTACCTGATATCCCCAAATCACCTTCATCTATAAAATATCCTAATCCAGAATACGAAGATCCCGTCTCTTTTGAAAAAACATTGAAAGTCCCATTTTCATTTATATCGACTTTAAGATAATCATTTTCTAATGAATGAGAAGTTGGACTTAATGATTTTCTTTTGCTTTTTTTCGGCGATATTATTGGGAAGACCTGAAAAGTCTTATATCCCATTGCCGGTAGATTTCTCAGTTCAATAAGACATCTGTAATGCTTAAATGGAATATACGGGCTATGCTTGAAAACTTGCCCAATTTCTTCTCTACTAATAATCTGCAAATGTAATTCTTTTCCAGATAAATCCTTGATTGCAATTTCATCACAATCAATTTCCAGGGGGATATCTAATAGCAACTCCAGAATTTCAGAACGATTAAACGGAAGCACATTTAACACCACAAAATAAATCCCATCATCAGGGAAATCTCTAAGGTTTATATTATTCAAAATGTAATTAGTAGATTTATTAAAAATATCCTTCGATAATTCAATTGATGTTTGAAAATTATTGCGAATATCATAATAAGCCTGATTGCAATTGCCATTACTAAAAACACCTAAAGATTGACCATGAATAAGTGATATCCACGCCTCTTTTAAGGACAATTTGTCTTCCGAAGTACCTAGCTGGTCAGCAATTATGCTCCATGGTTCAGTAAAGAATCTTAGCCATACTTCAGCTTCAAAACTTTTTTGTTTTATGTCTTGAAAATATGATAGTGAATACCCGTTTCGCAATAAGGAAGAATCATTGGACATACAATTATTAAATTCCCTCTTAACAATATTCAATCTTGTGAAATCAACCGAGTCTTTTAACTCCCGAACATAGTCGTAAAGACTACTGTGAATGACTTCATCCGGAATAAGACCACCGACTTTTTTTACCTTATCAAGTATTTCTTCAGGTAAATTATTATAACTATCTATTTCAACTAATAAAATATGTGGTGATAAAAAAAAATCCGCCCTATCTCTAACAAAATTTATAGCAGACTCAATATCCTTTAAAATGAAATTTGATTGCAAATCAGAGAATAATAAATCTTTTTGAACCAAGCTAATTTCAGGCTGTTTCTTTTCATCATAATGATTTCCGTCATTCCCTATTCCGTAAAATCCTGTCGATAAAACCTGAGTATTATCTGAACCTTCCCAAATAAATTCAGATGTCCTCAATTTCTTAATATTATTGAGATAAGGAAAAAGAATGGTATTTATGTTAAACCCCGAAAAAATCTGAGGTATTTGAGAATTCAACCCACAAACTAATGTTAAATAACCAATCTTCATTACACCACCAAGATCCCGACAAACTTGATGCCCCAAAAGCAAATTTCGAATAAGCGTCTCTCCGCTAGCTATAAGCTCATTTGGTAATACGTACCACGGTCCAATAAATAGTTTACCTTCTCTTATATATTTTATTACCTTCTCTCTCTTATCGGGATTTGTTTTGAGATAATCTTCAATTAATTTTGACTGGGCGCCTATATGTAAAGCTTTATAATGTGGATTCTTACTTAAAGTATTTAGGACTTTATCAATTGCATCAAAATACACATTTCCCTTTTTATTAGGATATCTACAATAAGGTTGATGAAATGAAACTACGTTTATAATTCTTTTCATTTATACAACTAACAAAGATTCAAGCGAATATTTACTAAACGGCACTACCCAAAGTCAAACTATCTGAATAAAATATAAGGCTCTCTATACTAAAAAGCCATAAATTTTATTAAAAATTTGAATCATAAATTGAAGATCGGTCATGAAATGTCACGCAAAGAGAAAATAGGACTAAGAAACTTTCCTATTATAGAACTTTTGGGGTATTCTACTTAACATACATTAGAATTAAAGTAATAACTTTACAACAGTATCAGTAAACCTAACCTGTTCCAAGATTATTAAAAGTTTCCCAATGTGAAAAAATTATGCCAGCAAAATGGTTGCCCAACTCAAGTATTTTTTCAAATTCTTTTTTATTTGAAACCTCAAAACTTGGAAACATCTTATTCGTTTTTACATCAATTCTATACTGATCTAGTATATCTTCGACCCACAACAAATTTTTCCTTCTACTGATGTGATGTAAAAGAGGAGAAACCAAACATCCTTCGTCTGTAAATGCTAGTGGTAGTTGACCAGTAGTAAATGGAAGATCAATTAAAGATAGGGGCGGGAGTGAAACTATTACTCTTGATTTTTTTGCTAAAACCTCCTTTGCATCTATTAATAAGTTCATAATTGTTACGGTACGCCATTCCAACCATTCAGGCATCATCTCAATAATCTTTGATGTAGAGTTAATAATTTCTCCAACAACAGAAGAAAATTCAGCAAGGCAAAAAGGACAATAGCAGAAAGGCGGTATTCTGTTTTGAACATCAAGCTCTTCCTTTTCCCAAAAAAAAGGAAACCGAAAAAAAACAAGATAGAAATAGTCAGGCTGTGTTGTTTTAGACATCTTTCTCAATAATTTATCACAATATTCCAAACCCGAAGGGTTATTAGGACATACAGGGTGATACCAAGAATCTGGATTATAAGATGCACCAGAAAAACTTACCGGAGGAGAAAAAGTATCAACCGACCAGAGTTTAGAACTATGAAACCATCGTAGAATAACACCTGTCTTTAATCCAAGTCCTTTTGCCAACTCGACCATCCTCGAAACAGGAAAGAATTCAATCCTATTTGAACCTGTTGCTGATAAACCTTCTGGTATCATGGATGGGAAAAATACGCCATTGAATCCAGCTTCCTTAATCTTTAGTAAATTGTCTATAAAAATTTCTCTCTTATAAAATTTAGGGTAGTATTTAATGAAAAGAGACATTATCACTCCTGAGATTGAGTTAATACATTCGTTATTGTAAAAATGCCCAATTCAGCCTGATATGATAAAAAATCTATTCTCTTTGTGTTCCTGTTTATAATTACTCCCTCTATTACAAGTCCCATTTATACTGATTTGATACTTCCCAATTTTACCAAAATTCAGAATCGTTACTATCCAAGTCGTATATATCTGGAAAGTACCACTATTACACAATTAATAACTAATAAAATATTTTTAAATTAAGTCCGGAATAGTAAAAATTCTTTCAAACATCCATTATTTAATAACAATTTTTGATGTTAGTTAATAACTCTAAACTTTGAGTATTTAATTAAAATGTATTTTGTCGGAGCGGTGAGATTTGAACTCACGACCCCCTGAACCCCATTCAGGTGCGCTATCCGGACTGCGCCACGCTCCGATTTTCAAACACTTTAATAATTCAAAAATTATACGGAAAATCAAATACAAAAAAGCATTGTCTATTTTTAACTATTTAACAATTCCAAAATCTCTTTTAAGCCCTTCTTTATTTCCTCAATCACTTTTATAAGAGGGGCACTATCTCCCTCATTATTATCCAGATCGTTTAACTTTCCACTCTTGTTAAATTGTTGCAAATCATCAGGTTTGATTTTCTTCAGTCTCTGTTTTGCACCCCCAATAGTAAATTTTTTATCATAAAGCAGATATTTTATATACTGAATGTATTGAATATCCTTTTCTCGATAAATTCGATTACCTGCACGGTTTTTTGAAGGCGAAAGACAAGAAAATTCTGATTCCCAATATCGTAGCACATACTGTTTTAAACCGGTCATTTCACTTACTTCACCAATAGAATAATAAAGTTTCTTAATAGACTTTCCCATTTAATAACTCGTTTTAGAAATCACTTAAACCTTTACTTTAATAGTATAAACAGGGAAATCTGATATGTCAAGCAATTTTTAACCTATCTTAAAGAATTAACTAAAATTGTAGCGTTTGAACAAAAATTTGTAATACTCTGTTTAAATATCTCAATTTTTAATCTCAAGCCTGTTGACAATTTCCTATCAATTGATTTTATAGAATCTGTAAAATATACCGCCAGTCTGGGTATCTCAAATATCTGCAATGTAGTTCTATAGCGTTTGAAAGAATAAAATCCACATACTCCCTTGTAGCCTTTATTAAGGGCTATTTCGAGAATGTTTAAGTTAATCTTACCGAAAGGTGAAGCGAAGAACGATACTTTAGTATTGAATTGATTTTCAAGACACTTTTTTGATTCCCCAATTTCATTTTCTATTTCTCTTTTTGAAAGCCCTTTTAAATACTTATGATTTACTCCATGGGAACCAATTTCCCAACCTGCCTGAATAAGTTCACTAATTTCTTCCTTATCAAGGTGTTTGAAATGAATCCAGCCTAAATTAGCATCCCATTCATTTAATTTCCCTATATATGATGAAATTAAAAATATTGTTGCAGGCACATTATATTTTTGCAAAATTGGAAAAGCGTAATCAAAGATATCCTCGTATCCATCATCAAAGGTAATTGCAATAGCCGATGGATCATCACTACATCTGAAAAACAGATCAGTCAGAGTAACAAGCTTATAACCATGACTGATTAAATGATAAATTTGTCTATTAAACTGAGAAGGGGTTACACGAGTTAAACCAAGTTCAAATTTATTATCAACCTTATGATAGACGAGCACACGATTTCTTTTGATAACATTATTAGCAATAACAATGACTCTTATATTTTTTGTTTAAGCTATATTTTAATATTCTTCATCATTGATAGCTATTGTGGGGAAAAATTGTGTTTCTTGTAAAACTTTGCTGTGAATTCTGCTATTAAATCATAGGACTTAATTAGTGTATCATCGTCGGGTAAAAATACAATTCTGAAATGCCCCGTTCCAGGCTTCTGTCCAAAACCTTTGCCATATACAACTAATACACCCGTCTCTTCAAGAAGTTCAATAACATACTCCTCATCATCTACACCTGATGGCAACTGAACATTTGGAAATGCGTAAAAAGCACCTTCGGGTTTCACACATGAAATACCAGGGATTTTATTAAGCATTTCGTATGTAATATCCCTTCTTTTCTGCAACCTTGGAATAATTTCGTTCAAATGCCCATCATCACCATCCAAAGCAGGTTTAACCATATATTGCTGAGGATGAGGTGCACAGAGCCTTGCACGGAGCATTTTATTTATAGCTTCTCTATAATCAACCATATTTTTTTGTGGATCATGAAATATTGCCCATCCTACTCTCCAGCCTGGCATGATGTAATTTTTACTTAAACCACCAAAAGTAATAACCGGAACATCTTCCGCTAAAGATGCAACCGAAATATGTTTACGATTATCATACAAAAGTTTATCATAAATCTCATCAGTAAATATTACCAAGTTATGTCTCTTTGCAAATCTGATTATATTAAGAATACTTTCCTTGTTGTTGTTTACACCTGTAGGGTTATTTGGATTTATAATGACAATTGCCTTTGTTTTTTCGTTCACTCTATTTTCCAATTCCTCAAAGTCAATCTGCCATCCATTATCCTCATTTAAATAGTATTGAATTAACTCACCATGATACACAGGGATCTGACTACTATATAGCGGATAACCCGGACAAGGTACCATAATATTATCTCCGGGATTGACTAATGCTGAAATTGCAATAGTAATTGCTTCAGATGCTCCAGTAGTCATTACAACATCATCTGGTGTAACACCTTTAATATTCTTTTTCTCTAGAGCATTTCTTGCTATAGACTCTTTTGCTTCAAAAACTCCCAGTGAATCACTATAAGTTGAAATGTTCAGGTCAGCGTTTGTGTTTGACGCCATAATTTTTTCTACAACAATTTTCCGTAATTCAATAGGCGTTTCAAAATCATAAACCGGAGGGTCTCCAATATTTAGATACAAGATTTTTTTCCCTCGTGCTTCAAGTTTCTTAGCTTTAACTACAATATCTCTAATAGCATATGTAACCTTCTTTGTTCTTTCTGCAGGAATAATTTTTAACATAACTTTTACCTATAAAAATTATTTATTAATAACAATACATCTAACACAAAGATATTAAGAATTATTAACTTAAATCCCAAAATGGTTTAAAGAGATTACTATTGGATAAATATAAAATCGATAAATTAGGAATAGAAATAAATGACTCTTCACTGATGTCCTCTATAAAAGTACAGCTCTTTTCATTATTTGATCTTCAGACACTAATATCATCGTTTTTCTAAATTTACGGTGAATCATTCTGAGGCTTTATAATTGTCTCAATAAAAGAGTCTTTATCATAAAGATATTTTGCCAAACTTTGTAAATCTAAACTGGAAATATTCTCAAGAATTTTCAACAATTCATCAATTTTTAAAAGTTTCTTCTCGAGAATTTCCATCCTCGCAAAACGGATCATCCTTGCTTGCATACTTTCTAATGAAAGAACCAATCCACCTTTAAATTGCTGTTTAGCTTTTTTTAATTCCTCTTCAGAAACTGGCTCGTTAGCAAGTTTTCTCAACTCTTTATAAATCATTAATTTTACCTTTTCCATCCTTTTAGAATCGACTCCGGCATAAAATCCGAAAAGACCTTCATCAGAACAGAAATCAGCAAAGGAGTAGATAGCATAAACAAAGCCATACTTTTCTCTGATATTATGAAAAAGACGAGAACTCATACCTCCGCTTAATATAACATTCAAAAGTGCAAGATGATATCGCCTGAAATCACTCTGTGGAAAAATTCTTCTTCCAATCATAATATGCGATTGGCTTATCGGCTTACTATATACTTTCCTATATTCCCTGATTGGAAGTAAGTCCGGTACTGCTATCTTACTATTTCCAACGTGAATATCGCTCATGTATTTACATACAAGTTCTACCAAATATTCATGTTCGACTTTTCCAGAAGCAACAACAACCAGTCTATCTGCTGTATAGTGAGTCTTAACAAAATTCTTGATCTGATCAATACGGATTGATTTAATATTTTCAACAGTGCCCTGAATAGGTCTACCTAAAGGATGATCAGGATAAAGTTCTTGAGTAAAATAGTCATGAATGATATCACTCGGTGTATCCTCAATTTCTTTTATTTCTTCAGTTATTACGCCTTTCTCTTTTTCAAGCTCTTCATTTTTAAATAGTGGATTAAGAACTAAATCAGATAGAACATTTACACCTGTATCAAGATATTCCGCCATAAGCCGAGTATAATAACAGGTCAGGTCTTTACTTGTAAAAGCATTTAAAATACCGCCCAGTGATTCTACAGTATGCGCAATTTGGAAAGCAGTTCTATTCGTCGTTCCCTTAAAAGCCACGTGTTCAAGAAGATGAGCTATACCATTTGTCTCCTCAGTTTCATTTTGAGAACCAGCTAAAATCCAAACCCCCAATGCAGCTGAATGAACAAAATCCACGTATTCAGAAACAACTCTAATTCCATTGGGAAGATTTGTTTTTTGAATTTTTTCTATCGTCATTTTTTATTATCTATCCCGATTTCTGCGTGGAAAACGTGAATTTCGCGAACGATTATTTCCTTGTCTTTGACGATCTGACTTTCTTTCTTCAAAATAACCTTCAGGTTTTTCCAGTAATTCTTTCATCGAAAGTTCAAAACGTCCGGGACCAGAAATTTTTTTCAATTTAACATCAATTTTATCGCCTAATTTCAATACATCGTTGATATTAGCAGTACGTTTCCATGCAATCTCGGATATATGCATAAGACCTTCCTTCCCGGGCAGAAATTCTACAAAAGCACCATAAGACTCTAAGCGTTTTACTGTGCAATCTTTGTATACCTTACCTTCCTCAGGTTGAACAATAATGTTTTCAATAAGCTGTCTTGCTTTTTCTCCTGATTCAGCATCCAGTCCTGAGATAAAAACTGTTCCGTCATCAGAAATTTCAACTTTTGAGCCGGTTTCAGCCTGTATAGCACGGATAATTTTTCCCCCCGGTCCAATAATTTCGCCAATTAATTCAGTGTCAACTTTCATTGTAATCATTTTCGGGGCATAGCTGGATATTTCAGGTCTTGGCTTTTTGATAGTCTCTTCCATAATATCAATAATCTTCAAACGTCCTTCTTTTGCTTGTTCAAGAGCCTGATGCAATATATCAGTTGAAAGACCTTTTATTTTTATATCCATCTGTATTGCTGTAATACCATCCCTTGTCCCAGTAACTTTGAAATCCATATCACCGTAATGATCTTCGGCTCCAAGAATATCTGTAAGTATAAAGGTTTGATCACCCTCATTAATTAGCCCCATTGCAATTCCGGCAACCGTTTTTTTCACTGGAATACCTGCATCCATCATGGATAATGAACCGGCACAAACGGAAGCCATTGAAGAAGAACCGTTTGATTCAAGAATGTCGGAAACAATCCTAATTGTATACGGAAAATCTTCTTCAGTTGGAATTTGTGTTTTTAACGCTCTTTCAGCAAGATTTCCGTGCCCAATTTCTCTTCTGCCGGTACCACGAATCGGACGAACTTCACCAACACTAAAAGGGGGAAAATTGTAGTGAAGCATAAACTTCTTTTTATATTCTTCCTGATCAACATCATCTATAACTTGCTCGTCCAACTTAGTTCCAAGTGTAACTGATCCAAGACTCTGAGTTTCACCACGAGTAAATAGCGCCGAACCATGAGCACAAGGTAAAACACTAACCTCGCAAGTTATCTGGCGAATATCTGTTAATTCCCTCCCATCAATACGAGTGTTCGTTTCAACAATAGTATCTCGCATATCCTGCTTTATCAGTTCATCAACATATTTTGCAATAAATTTCTCCTGATCAGGATATTCTTCAGAAAATTCTTCACTTAAATCCTTAATAAACTTAGCTATGCTATTAGCACGAGTCTTTTTTAAAACTTTGGCCAGTTTCCGCCACTCAGGTAAAAGGTCCTTCGTTTTAAAACTAACAGCCTCTTTTAAACCATCGGGAATTTCTGCAGGCACAAATTCATATTTAATAAGATTGATCCCAGCAATAAATTCCTTCTGAAAATTGACTAGTTTGATAATTGCTTCTTGACCAAATTTAATGGCACCAACTAACACATCTTCAGGGATTTCTTTCGACTCTCCTTCCACCATTACCACGGAATCCTCACTTCCAGCAACCACAATTTCAAGCTCTGTTTCTTCTAACTGCTCGATAGTGGGATTTAATATAAATTCACTATTAATTCTTCCAACACGTACACCAGCAATTGGACCATCAAACGGAATCTCAGAAATCGATAGTGCAGCTGATGCCCCAGTAATTGCCAAAACATCTCCGGGATTTACCTTATCACTTGAAATCAAATTTGCAATTATTTGAGTATTACAGAAAAAACCTTCAGGAAACAAAGGACGAATTGGTCTGTCTATAAGACGGGAACTCAATACCTCCTTTTCTGATGGTCTTCCCTCTCGTTTGAAAAATCCACCAGGAATTTTACCAGCTGCATAAGTTTTTTCCCGGTACTCACATTGCAATGGTAAAAAATCTAGATCTGTTTCCTTCAAGAAATTGGAAGTAGCTGTCACAAGAACCATTGTATCACCATATTGAATAACAACAGAACCAAACGCCTGTTTCGCCATCCTGCCGGTTTCAATACTAAATTCTCGTCCTCCAAGGGTCATCGTTTTTTTAACCAATTATATCTCCTAATCTTTTTTATTTCCTAATATTTAATTCAGTGATTAATTTTTTATAGGCATCAAAATTTCTCTTTTTTAAGTAATCAAGTAAAGCCCTTCTCTTACTAACTAACTTCAATAAGCCACGACGTGAGCTATGATCTTTCGGGTATTCATCAAAATGTTTTGTTAATTCTTTTATTCTGTTAGTTAAAATCGCAACCTGTGTTTGAACAGATCCTGTATCCTTGGAATTTTTACCAAACTTTTCAATGAGTTCCTTTTTTAAAACTTTTGATATAGACATTCAGTTTATCCTCCATTTAATATTTTGTACTCTTTTACCTTACTTAAACAATTTTGTTTATCAAGATACATTTGCTGTATTAATTCTTTATCCGATTTAAATTTGATTTCGTCCCTTAACCTTTCTAAAAATTGTACTTCTATTTCACTTCCATAAAGATTCTTCTTTAGAGAATCTACAATATGAACTTCTATCACCAAATCTGATTCATTAAATGTCAGCCTGACTCCGATATTACAAATTCCATAATATGAAACTCCTTTAATAAAAACATTTGTAAAATAAACCCCATTTGCAGGAATAAGTTTTTCAAGATTGTTTAATTTAACATTTGTAGTTGGAAATCCGAGTTCTTTACCACGCCCAGACCCTCTTACAATATGCCCTATAAAACTATAAGGTCTACCAAGTAATTTACCCGCTTTTTCAACATTTCCTTTAAGAAGTAATTCTCGAATTAGTGATGAACTAACCAGTTCATTTTCGATTTTAAGCAATGGAACAACCTGTGTTATAAAACCAAATTCTTTTTCCTTCTCTTTCAATAGATCAGGATTACCCCTGCGATTCTTACCAAAGTGATAATCATATCCAACAATTAGTTCCTTAACACCAAGCTGATCGACTAAAATATTTCGTACAAAGACCTCATCTGACATATCCAAAAACTTTTTATCTACTACTAAAAAAAGGGTAGCATTTAGAGCTGTATCGCTCAGTAATTTCATCTTTTCTTTCGGTGTGGTTAAAATCGGTAAAGACAAATCATCCGAATTATTTAACACCTTTCGAGGATGTGGATCAAAAGTAATTAGCATTGAATATGTCTTTTTTCCATGTGCTATTCTAATAACTCTATTGATAATCTCCATATGAGCGAGATGCAATCCATCAAAAACTCCAAGAGTGGCTACTGTTCCTTTAAAATGTTCTGGTAACGTATCAACACCAAAATAGACCTGCATAACAAAATTTCCCATTTAGCATAGTTGATTGAAAACTTTCCTTTTCCCCTATGAAACTTTTTCCATTATAATAGAGATTGATGCTAACCTATATAATTTTTCTAAATCCAAATATCAGCCATTTTTAAAAACCGAGTGTTCTATACAATCACTAATCAACAGCTACAAAAGAATTCACTTAATTTGTCAAGAGGTATCGAATTTTCAGCACTATAGTTTCCTATGCGAGTTCGTTTAAGAGAAGTGAGATGTCCAATTGTTCCAAGTGTTCTTGCTATATCCTCTCCAAGCACCCGAATATATGTTCCACTGGAACAAGTGGTAAAAATTTTAATTGTATAAGAATTAACAAAGGTCAATTTGATCTCATCAATATGAACGAAAACCGGAGTGAGCAAGACTTTTATACCTTTTCTCGCAAATTTGTAAGCTGGCTTACCATTTATTTTTTTTGCTGAATATTGAGGAGGAACCTGCTTAATTTCGCCAAGAAATCTTTTTCCCACCTTATTCAAATCCAATTGAGTAAAATCAGGAACTTCTAATACTTTAGTAACCTCAGAAGTGTTGTCACCAGATGGAGTTGATTCACCCAATCTTAAAGTTGCCTCATAGGATTTAGAATATTTTAAAATCTCTGTCATTCTTTTTGTTGCTTTACCGATCAATATTAGCAGAACACCTTCAGCAAACGGATCAAGTGTGCCGCCATGTCCAATTTTTTTAAATTCCGTAATCTTTTTGACTTTACGTACCACATCATAAGAAGTAATTCCGGTAGTTTTGTATATATTTAAGATTCTGTCATTCCAGCTTTCAATTTTCATCTTTCTCTTCTTAAAGGGGCTAAGTATAATAAATTGCAGATTCCACTTATATACAATTGTCGACAACATGCTAAACATTGAATCAAGATCATATTAATCTATCTTATCCCCTTTATGCAAAGATTGAATTAACCTTTCAATATTTTCAGCATATTCTTGAGAATCGTCTTCAAAAAATATCAGTTTGGGTACATATTTTAAAGATATCCTTCTCCCTAGCAACCCACGAATATACGACACTTTATTCTTTATTCTTCGAAGACTTTTAATTCTTAATTCAGGGTCTTGATTATAAATACTTAAATAAATCTTTGCCTCCCTTAAATCGGGGGTACACTTCACATTTGTGACAGTAACAAGCCCAAATTCGTTACTTGGTATATCTTTTATAAAAATCTCTCCAATGATTCTTCTGATTTCATCAGAAACGCGTCGATTTCGATAATTAAACATTAAAGTAATTCTACCTTTCGACCAGTAACCTGAACATTAAAGTTTGATTCAATAAATTCTTCAATTTTTCTTAAGGTATTATGCACTATTTTGCTGTCATTGCTTATAGTTGTAACGCCAACCAATGATCTACCCCATCTATCACCATAGCCAATTTCAGCAATTGAAACATTAAACCTGTTTTTAATTTGATTTTTAATCCGGCTTATTATAGAACGTTTATCTTTTAATGATTTAGTGTCCGGTAACATCAATTCTAACTGTAAAAACCCGATAGTCATATCTAAAACTGGGGATGCAACTTCCTATGAAAGAGTCCTTTTAACAGATTTCAATTCAAAAATTTCAATTCGGTCGCCCTGCTTGTATTTATTAAAACCCTCAATAGCAATTCCACACTCAAAACCTTCCTGGACCTCTTTTACATCATCTTTAAATCGTTTAAGTGAAGTAAGCGGTCCCTCACAAATGATATCATCCTCCCGCTTTAATCGTGCTATTGCATTTCGTATAACTATACCTTCTACGACATAGCAGCCTGCTATAAAGCCTACATGTGGAATTTTAAAAACTTCTCTCACCTCTGCTTCACCTAAGTGTTCTTCTATACTATCAGGCGTTAGAAGACCCTCAAGAGCCAGTGTTATATCATCAACTAATTCATAAATAACGCTATAACGCCTTATCTCAATATTTTCTTTCTTTGCCAGATCTCTTACTTTAGGATTGACAGCAACATTAAATCCTACTATTACAGCGGTTGAGGCTTTAGCTAAAAGAACATCACTTTCTGAAACCTGACCTGCAGCCTTATGTATTATATTAATCGCTACTTCTTCATTACCAATTTTAGTAAGTGTTTCACTAATAGCTTCGACAGACCCATCAACATCACATTTGAGAATCACATTTAATTGTTTTATTTTACCTTCGGCTATTTGTGCAGAAATTGCATCTAAAGTCCACTCTTTTATTTGCCTATATTGTTGTTCTCGTTGTATTCTTTGCCTCTCACCGGCTATCCTTTTTGCTTTACTTGCTTCCGCAACCATAGAAAAAATACCAGCTAAACTGGGGAGAATATCGAATCCAACCACAATGACAGGATCTGAAGGTTTAACAGTTTTTATTTTTCTCCCCCTTTCATCAAACAAAGCGCGAACACGCCCGCAAGATGCTCCACAAACAAATGGATTTCCAACTTTAAGAGTACCTTTTTGTATAAGAACTGTTGCAACAGGACCATGACGTCTATCTACTCTCGATTCAATAATCGTACCCTGAGCATACGTATCGGCATTTGCCTTCAATTCAAGCATTTCAGCTTCTAACAGGAGTAAATCTAAAAGGTGATCAATACCTTGGCCAGTCTTTGCAGAAATTTCTACAGTTTGAACCTTTCCACCCCAGCTTTCAACCAAAACACCCTGATCAGACAACCCTCTTTTAACTTTTTCAACATCAGCTTCAGGCTTATCAATTTTATTGATTGCCACAACCAAAGGTACATTGGCAGCTTTTGAATGATTTATTGCTTCAATAGTTCTAGGCATAACACCATCATCAGCCGCAACGATCAAAACGACTATATCCGTTACCTGGGCACCACGTGCACGCATTGCAGTAAATGCCTCATGTCCTGGTGTGTCGAGAAATGTTATCTTCTTTTTGTTCTTTAGTTCAACCTGGTAAGCACCAATATGTTGAGTAATACCACCAGCTTCACCGGCAACAACATTTTCCTTACGGATATAATCTAGAAGAGATGTTTTTCCATGATCAACATGACCCATTATTGCAATAACTGGCGGACGAGGAACAGCATTTTTCAAATCTTCTTCAGTCTCTTCAATCTTTAATAATTCCTCGCCAAACTGTTCCATCTGCTCAGCCTCGAATCCCAATTCATCTGCTATAACCGAAATTGTATCAAAATCAAGGCGCTGATTAATTGTCACAAACATACCTAATTGCATACACTTCTGGATTACATCAGCCGGATCAACATCCATAATAGAAGCAAGAGTTTCGACAGTTGCAAATTCACTAATCTTTATCTTTTTAACCTCATCTTCTTTAACTTCAGGTGTTTCCTGTTTTTTATACTTCTTGCGAGTTGATTTTTCATCAATCTTAGCCATGGTTCGGCGAATCGACTCCTCGACCTTTTTAGAATCAATTACTTTCTCTTTCTTTCCCCATTTTCCTTTCTGTTTTTCATCTTCTGTTACTCCACGTCGACGGCCGGTTTTTTGGTCAAGTCGAGATTCAATTTCAGAAATTGCAACCTTACGAAATTTCCTTTTCTCTTTTTGCTTTTTCTTTTCTCGCTTTTTCTCAGATACTTTTTGTTCAGTTTTAATCTCTTTTTCTTTTTTCACAATAGTTTCAGGAAATACATCCGTCGTTTCCTCAGATTCACGTACAGATTCAATTAAAAGAGATTTGATATCAATACTATACTTAATTACCTCATTAACAGCTGAACTGATTACGCCAATAGCATTCTTAAAGACTCCTTCTTCAATTTTTTTTCTTTCCAATTCTGCTGATTGCCGAGCTTCCTCTTCAGCCTTTCTTGTAAATTCCGCTTCTCTTCTAGCTTTTTCTTTTTTAAATCTCTCTACTACATCTTTTTCTACAGCAAACTCCTCAAGAATTTTTAAATATACAGCTTCATCAACTGCAGTCATTATAGTTTTACAAGGAATATTTTCCTTCTTTAAGAACTTTATAATTTCGATATGGGATATATTCAGTTCTTTAGCGATTTCAAAAATACGTTTTTGCTTTATTTTAATTTCGTTACCCATATACTTCTTTCTACTCTTCTTCTAAATCTTCAGCGATATCTTCTTCTGAAAATTCAAAGTCATCTGCTTCATCGGGGGTACTCTCTTTCTTTTCTTTCTCCTCGAATTCCTCAGAACTTGCCGCTTCAAGCTGAGCAGCCTCTTTAGCGATTTCTATTTCAGCTTTATGTTTTTCAACGGCTTCTGTCACTAAATTGATAATTTTATCAACAGTTTTCTCTCCAAACCCCTTAATGCTTAGAAGTTCTTCTCTTGGAGTAGATAATAGTTCATCTGCAGTATCAATTCCAACGCCATAAAACCGCTTCCAGCTATACTCTGTTAATCCTTTTATACCTTCTAAATAAAGTGTTTCTGACTCGGTTATCTCATAATCAGACTTCTTAATAGCATCAATAGTATATCCTGTGACTTCAGAGGCAAGACGAATATTCTGACCCATTTTTCCTATTGCCACTGAAATTTCTTCATCATCAAAAATGGCGAGGGTATTTTTTTTCTCCTCATCTATTTCAAGCATATAAGGTTTTGCTGGCGACAGTGCTCTAGTAATAAGAATTTCAGGTTCACTGCTATTATTAATGATATCTATCTTTTCATTATTCAGCTCTCTAACGATAGCCTGAATTCGACTTCCTTTAATTCCAACACAAGCTCCAACAGCATCTATACGTCTGTCATTTGATTCAACAATAACCTTACTTCTATCCCCAGCATGTCTTGCGACTTTCTTTATTTCAATTGTTTTGTCATAAATTTCGGGAACCTCATTTTCAAACAACTTAACAAGAAAAGATGGATCAGCACGCGATACTATTACCTCCGGACCATTGGGTCCCATAACTGCATCCTTTATAATAGATTTAAGGCTTTCGCCTCGTCTGTACCTCTCTCCTGGAATCTGTTCGCTACGTGGCATCTTTAATTCAGCCTTGCCAATATTAATGAAAATAGCATCTCGCCGAATTTGGTGGACATCTCCAATGATTATCTGTCCGATCTTCTTTGAATATTCTTCATAAATAACATTTTTTTCTACACGAAGAATATCCTGATTCAATATTTGCTTAGCATGAGATATCAATCTTCTATCAAAACTTACCGGATCAATGATTTCCACAAAAGGGTCGCCTATATCCAAATCAGGTTCAACTTTTCGAGCTTCCTCAAGACTTATTTCATGTAAAGGTTCATTAACTTCTGATACAATAGTCTTTTGATGGTATATCTCAATTTCACCCTTATCCATATTGACAATTATGTCAAAATTCGAAGTGTCTCCGTATTTCTTCTCTATAAGCGTTATAAAAACTTTCTCAATAATTTCACCCAACTCACTCCTGTCAACATTCTTTTCACGAGCGATTTGGGAAAATGCTTCAATAATTTCACGATTTATCAATTAAGGTCTCCTTAAATCTCTTTACCATTCTAATATAACTTTTCCATATTTGATATCATCTAAATCAATCTTTCTAAGCTCACCTGATACAGATATAGATAAACTACTTTCTGTTACTTTCAAAAGTCTACCCACAACTGGAGATTCTATATCAGATCTATTATAAAATATCTTCAACTTACGATCTTTATTTCTCTCAAAATCACGCTTATCTTTTAAATGGAAATTCACACCTGCAGAAGTCACTTCTAATTGGAAACCGGATGGAAAAAGATCATTAAATTTTTCATTTCTTTTAATCTTTTTTGTGATCTCTGTAATTTGCTGAATAGTTATCTCCCTATCAGATTCCGCAACTACCTTTATAAAAGTTCTGCTTCCATACAGATTAAGAGAAAAATCCAACAGATAACAATCGAAATCTTTTACAATATTCTCTACAATTTCTTTTGCCCTATCTTTTTCGGATACCATATTTCCCTTTTTTCAATATTAAAAAAGTGGGTTTGTCAACCCACTTTCCACTTTAAAATGTAAGAACATTAATTAATTATTGCAAACTATTTATCCTTTCAGAACCTTTATCTCAGCGGATAACATTTCTGCTACATTCTTATATTTATAGTCAGGCTCATTATTCAGAACTTCTTTCAACAGAATTTCTGCTCTCTCGAGATTTCTAACTTCTATCAAATTCCGAACGGCATTTATTAAACATTCGTGTTGCTGAAATTTAAAAGGCGCTAATTCAGCCCCTTTTTCAAAATGCTCTGCCGCCTTTTTGTAATTGCCATTATGTTCAGAGCAAATCCCCAAACCGTTATATACAGAAGCAAGAGCCATATCTTCATGCGCAAAATCATTTATATATTTCTGAAAACATTCTTCAGCATTTTCATAATCTAATTTAGACAAATATATTTGAGCAAGAAGCATTTCAGCCATTCCAGCACTTTTCGTACCTGTATATTTATCAACCAGTTTCTCCAACCGTAAAATAGCATCATCGTAATCACCTATCTGGATCGAAAGCTCCGCAATGCCTAATTCTCCCGCAGCTTCACGGTTTGCCATTTTCTTAGAGCGAATTATAATAAATGATAAAACAATAATCACAACCAGCCCAATAGTTATATAGCTTATCTGTTTAGGCTTCTTGCGAATAATTGTTTCAGCTTGAGAAATCTTCTCAAGCAAAGGGTCTTTTTTAATTTCTTTTCTTGTAATCTTTCTTTTAGGCTTCAGCATTAAATACTCCTTCTGTTATTAATCGTACCCTTGCCGGGAATCGAACCCAGATCAAAGGATTAGGAATCCTCCATTCTATCCTGTTGAACTACAAGGGCTAAAAAAAGCATCCAATTTTATTCCTTTTAGACGATTAAATGCAAGAATTATTCTCAGTTAATAATTAATTAAATTTACAAAATTTCTCTCTGTTTTTCTCTATTTTCTTGACTCTTAGGACTTCTTTATTTACTTTCGGGAAATTTCGACGCTGCAGATGAATATTAATCAAGTAAAAAAATAGGAGGTAATATTGGCTAACAAAGAATTCAAACCATATGTACCCATTGACACAAATATGAAGGAATTGACTTTTAAAGCATTATTCCTTGGTGTCATTCTTGCAGTTATCCTTGGAGCAGCAAATGCTTATCTCGGATTAAAAGCAGGGATGACAGTAGCTGCAACATTCCCGGCTGCTGTAATTTCAATGGCTGTTTTACGTCTATTCAAAGGCACAATTCTTGAAGAAAATATCGCAAGAACCACAGGTGCTGTAGGGGAAGCTCTTGCAGCTGGAGCTATTTTTACATTACCCGCGTTTATCATGACCGGTGTTTGGTCCGAATTCAATTATGTTAAAAGTACTCTACTGATGCTTGTTGGCGGTATCCTAGGTGTTTTACTAGTGATAATCCTGCGAAAAACCATGGTTGAAGATACAACTTTGCCATATCCAGAAAGCCGTGCATGTGCTGAAATTGTTAAAGCAGGTCAAGGTAGACAATCCGGTGCTAAATTCGTTTTTAGTTCAATAGGACTCGCTGCTTTTATTGAACTGTTTAAAAATCCAAATGGTATTCTGATTATAAAGGATTCTGTTAAAGGATTTTTACAATTTGGTCTATCTAAAATCAACCTACTGAATGCCGAAGCACAGGTTCTAACAGCAGGTGTCCAAAAAGCTGAATTCTCTCAAAAAGGTGGGATGCTTCTCCAAAGTCCTGCTGCATCTCCTGCTTTCTTAGGTGTAGGATACATAATTGGATTTAAACTATCTGCTATCACTTTCTCAGGTGGGCTCTTTGGATGGCTATTTTTAATGCCAATCGTACTTTTTTTAATGTATAATAACCTCCATCCATTTGCAGAGGCTGGAGGTAACTGGATTAACGTAGCAGCTTCTGCCTACAATTCAACTGTAAAACCAATTGCTGTGGGTGGAATGTTAGTTGGAGCATTTTATACACTTTTCAAAATGAGGAAGAGTCTTATCGGTGGTATTGCTAGAGGTTTTTCCGATATTCGTACCAGTAAAGGTAGTAAATCAAATAAAATTGCCAGGACTGAAAAAGATGCACCATTCGGATTAGTCTTGATTGCAATTGGTGTGTTAATTCTTTGTATGATTTTCCTATACCATTCCTTTACTGCACAGTGGGGTTCTGCTATACTCGCTGCTGTGGTTATGGGAATTGCCGGTTTCGTTTTTGCTGCCGTTGCTGGCTATCTTGTAGGAATCATTGGCAGCTCTTCCAACCCGATTTCAGGATTAACACTTTCAACACTCCTTATCGCAGCATTATTAATGGTACTTGTCGGAATGAAAGGTAATCCTGGTATTGCAGCTGTACTAGGTGTCGCTTCCGTTGTCTGCTGTGTGGCTGGTGTAGCAGGTGATATGTTGCAGGATTGGAAAGTCGGGCATATTCTTGGTGGTACACCCTGGAAAATGCAGGTTGGCGGAATGATAGGTGTGATTGCCGCTGCTCTTGTGCTTATTATCCCGATTATGCTTCTTCATGAAGCGAATGTAATCGGCAGTGACGCATTACCTGCTCCCCAAGCAGGTTTGATGGCTATGATGAGCAAGGGGATTGTCGGTGGTGAAATGGCATGGCCTCTTGTAATTACCGGAATGTTTTTCGCTATCGGATTAATCCTTATCGGATCACCTTCTCCAATGCTGATCTCTGTTGGTATGTATCTTCCATTTAGTACAACTTTCGCAATTTTTATCGGCGGTTTGATTAAACACATTACTGATAGAGTTTCCAAAAAACGCATAAAAAACCAAAAAGACAAAAATATTGTTGATAATACTGGACTACTCGTTGCTTCTGGACTTGTAGCAGGCGAGGCTTTACTCGGTATTATTCTGGCTGGTCTTGTCGTTGGAAATATAAATCTCAGTCAATTAGTTGGATTACCTGTTGATTTCCAGGGATTCTGGTGGCTTGGCTTGGTTATCTTTTTAGTTCTCGGATACGTTCTCATTAAATATCCTTATAACGAATTGATAAAAGCACAATCAAAAGAAAAATAAAATAGTTTTATGAGTAAAAAACGTAAGGGCGAGGAATCAGGTTTGAATATGTATGATGTGATACCTCGTCCTATCGTTAAATCTGAAACAATAGAAAATGGCACAGTAGTACTTTTTAAACAAAAATACAAAAATCCATTTTTAGTAAAGCATCTTATCCCACGTATGAAACACCCCTTTTATAAGATTAATCTCGATGATACAGGAAGCGCCGTTTGGAATAAAATTGATGGTTATAAAAATGCCGTCGAAATAGCAGTAGAATTAGAAAAAGAACTGGGAGAAAAAATTCAACCAATTTACGAGCGACTTGGAATATTCCTAAGTATGCTGAAAAGAGGAAAATTTATAACATACTGATTGCCTATGAACCAAAATATTAAGATAACAGAAGAGTTCATCCGCTCCTTACCTAAAACCGAACTTCATTGCCATTTAGATGGTTCACTCAGACTTGATACAATTCTTGATATTGCAGAAAAGGATAAAATAGCGCTTCCCACACGAGATAAAGATACACTAATAAAAATGGTTTCAATTGGCGATAAAAAAATCACACTCAGTGAATACATCGATATGTTTAAAATCCCACTCTCTGTTCTTCAAACTCCTGAAGCTCTATCACGTGCTGCCTACGAATTAGCAGAAGATGCAAAAAAAGAAAATACACTTTATATCGAAGTCCGCTATTCACCAATCTTACATACCAAACACGGCTTAACTCCCATGGAAACTATTGATGCTGTTTTAAAAGGCTTAGAACAAGCAGAAGAAGATTTCAAGATTAAAACTGGTGTAATAATTTGTGGAATCAGAAATATACCTCCCGAAATCTCATATAAACTTGCGGAACTCGCAGCGGCATTTAAAAATCGTGGAGTTGTGGGATTTGATCTCGCCGGAGTTGAAGAGAATTTTCCTGCAAAAGACCATAGAGAAGCATTCTCTTTAATCTTAAAAAACAACATCAATACCACTCTTCATGCCGGTGAAGATTATGGACCCGAATCCATACATCAAGCAGTACATTACTGCGGCGCACACCGCATCGGACACGGAGTAAGATTAAAAGAAGACGGTGACCTTTTAAATTATATAAACGATCACAGGATTGCCTTAGAGATTTGCTTAACAAGTAACGTTCACACCGGAAGTGTTGAAAGCTATAAATCACATCCATTCAAATTTTACTACGATTACGGAATACGCGTAACTTTAAATACTGACAATAGACTGATTTCCAATACAAATCTGACTAAAGAATATATGATCGCACATAAATATTACAACCTTGGTATTCAGGACTTCAAAGAGATCATCATAGGTGGATTCAAAAGTGCTTTCATGCCGCACCGTACCAGAACGAATATCATCAAGAGAATTGCCGAAGAATTAGATACTTATGTATCGGTTTAACCTTAGATTTTAATCCATACAATATAAGTCCGCTACTCTTTTGCAGCGGATTTTTTATTACACTTATATACTGAACCAAGTATAAATTTCCAGCATATCAGAATAGCCGGCTCTATATACTCTTTAAAATCGTTTTGTAATTCTAAAATATTCTACTACATTTACAAAGAGAAAATAATAGGTTTATAATGGCTAAAAGCAAAGAATTGTCCCAATATAAGAACAGAAATAATAAAATTTTGCGAAAGTTTAGGCTTTGATTATATGGGGGCTATTATATGGCAGAAAGTAACAACAACTCATACTACTGGTGGTGCTACTGTTATGGGATCATTCCCCTTCCCAAGAAACGGC
>JADHYC010000090.1 GCA_016782645.1 Fidelibacterota bacterium
TTTTAAACTAATTTTAATTACAAATCAATCCGCAATTGCAAGGGGATTGACTACCCAAGAAGAAGTTGAAAAAATCCATGAATTTCTTAAGAAACAACTTTTAAAATCTGGTGTAATTCTTGATGATATATACCTTTGCCCCCATCATCCGGATGATAATTGTTTATGCAGGAAGCCGAAGACCGGAAACATCTTTAAAGCAGTAGATGATTTTAAAATTGATACATCAAAATCATATTTCATCGGTGATTCAGAAAAAGATATTGAAACGGGTGCTCAAGCAGGCTGCAAGACGGTCCTTGTTCAGACCGGTATTGATAAAAAAGAAGAAACTATGAATTGGAGGGTAGCTCCTGATTATATAGTTGAAAATTTATTGTATGCGGCTAAATTGATAGAAGAAATGGAGTCTCTATGAAAATTGTAGTTCTAAAAGGAGGAATATCTTCAGAAAGGGAAATTTCACTTCTTAGTGGAGATAACATTGCTAAAACGTTAGAGGAAAACGATCATGAAGTGATTTGCTTAGATACTATTTTACCTTTAGAACAAGTTAAGAATCGTATAGATCCAACACCGAATTTGTTTGAAAATGGAGAAAGCAATCTGGTTGAGCTATTAAGTTGTTCTGATGTTCAGTCGGCAGGCTTTATTTTCAATGCGCTTCATGGGGGAAGTGGTGAAAATGGAGTAGTATCGGGAATTCTTGAGACAATGGGATTTAAATTTAATGGTTCAGGAGTTGAGGGATGCGCTATTGCAATGGATAAAGTCGTTTCCAAAGTGCTTTTTGAGAAATACAATATACCTACTCCTGAATGGCGGCACTTTAATCGTGTTGAAATTATAGAGAATGGGAAGATTATTGAAAAAATCCTTGACACATTTGACTTTCCTATTGTAATTAAACCGACACATGAAGGTTCTACAGTAGGCTTATCTATTGTAAGTGATGGAAAAGAACTTAATCCTGCTATTGATAAAGCTTTGAAGTATAATAATGAGTTAATAGTCGAGAAATATATTAAAGGTCGTGAACTGACAGTGGCTATTCTTGAAGACAGTGCTCTCCCTATAATAGAAATTATTCCAAAACATGGTATTTATGATTATGAGTGTAAATATACAAGTGGGATGAGTGAATATCGAGTTCCGGCGAAGATTGACAGTAAACTCACTCAACGTATTCAAGAGTTGTCTGTTGTTGCGTTTAAGATATTGAAATGTTATGGTTATGGGAGAGCAGATTTAAGGCTTGGAGAAGATGGCATCCCATATTTCTTGGAAATGAATGCTATGCCAGGAATGACAGCAATAAGTCTGGTTCCAAAAGCTGCAAAAGCAAATGGAATATCTTTCGGTGATTTACTGGGAAAAATCATTAAACTTGGGATAGAAAGATAAGGATAGATAATCACACATGAGCAAAGATAACTATTCATTGGAAGAAAAAGAATTTAGGCTATATCCTGACGATAATCCACGGGATAGCCTAAGATGGTATGCCGTTTATACTCGCCCTCGTCATGAAAAAAAGGTCCTTTCTAATTTGCAAAAAAAGAGTATTGAATCATATCTCCCTCTTATAAAACAATGTCATCAGTGGAGTGATAGGAAAAAGTGGATTGAAGAACCACTTATAAGAGGATATGTGTTTGTAAATATTCCTCTTAAATATTCTTTATATGTTCTGGAAACTTATGGAATAGTAAGGTTTGTGACGTTTAAAAGGGAATATGCATCAATACCCAATTTCCAGATCGAAGCGCTTAAAAGGACTATTGAGAGTGAATATACAATTAAAGCCAGACCATATCTTAAAATTGGTCAAATTGTTGAGGTAGTTGAAGGATCATTGAAAGGGATTATTGGAAGAATTCAACGCATTGAAAATGATAATAAGTTTGTCATTTCCCTTGATGCGATCCAATCAGCCTTCTCTGTTCAAATCAATCCTTCGCTGTTAAGGCCGGCATCTGAAAAAAAGAGAAAAAAAATACTTTCACTTCCGTTGGGATTATAACTATGGCAACACGTTTTTACAATACTTTAACGAGAAAAAAGGAAGAGTTTCGACCAATTGAGCATGGTATTGTTAAACTATATACATGTGGACCTACAGTTTATAGCTTTGCTCATATTGGTAACTTTCGGGCATATATATTTGAAGATTTACTTAGGCGCTACCTAAAGTTCGAGGGTTATCATGTTATTCAGGTAATGAATATAACTGATGTGGATGATAAAATTATTAGAGATGCTAATAAGATGAATCTCTCTATTGATAAATTTACAATACCTTATCGCAATGCATTTTTTGCTGATCTTGATGCTTTGAGAATTGAGCGTGCTGAACATTATCCCTCAGCCACAGAGCATATTCCTGAAATGGTAAAGCTTGTCAAAACACTCGTTGGTAAGGAGATGGCATATGAGTCAGATGATGGCTCTATCTATTTTAAAGTATCTGAATATCCGAAATATGGTCAGCTTGCAAATTTGAATATTGACTCAATGATACGCGGTAGTAGGGTGATAAATGATGAGTATGAGAAGGAGCAAATACGTGATTTTGCTCTTTGGAAGGGATGGAAATCAGAAGATGGTAATGTTTTCTGGGAAACTGAGTTTGGAAAAGGTAGACCAGGATGGCATATTGAATGTTCTGCAATGAGTATGAAATATCTGGGACCACATTTTGATATTCATTGTGGGGGAGTAGATAATATCTTTCCACACCATGAGAATGAAATCGCTCAAAGTGAATCTGCTACAGGTGAAAAGTTTGTCAATTACTGGCTACATTGTGAGCATCTTTTAGTGAATAATGAGAAAATGAGTAAATCACTGAGTAATTTTATCTACTTGCGGGAATTATTGGATAAGGGTATTGATCCAACTGCAATAAGGTTTACTCTTTTAAGCACTCATTACCGGCAGAAGTTGAATTTTACTGATGAAAAATTGGATGCTTCAGCGAAAAGTATTACTAGATTGAGAGATTTTTTTAGATCATTGGAAGGATGTTTAGTTGATTCTAAACCTGAACTATCTGGATTAATTGATAATGCACGAAAAGATTTTGAATCATCGTTAGATGATGACCTGAATATTTCGGAAGCCTTAGCAGCTATCTTTTCTTTAATCAAAGAAGTGAATGTTTTTAGGCAAACTCACAAATTAACAAAGTTAGATGCTGAGAATATTAAGCGATTTTTAAATGATATAGATACTATATTAAATGTTCTTTCCACTTCTGAAAGTGAGTTAACAAAGGAAGAAAGAAATCTGATTGAATCAAGAAATATTGCCAGAAAAAATCGCAATTGGTTAGATGCAGATCGAATCCGCGATGTTCTTCTTGCAAAAGGAATTATTCTAGAAGATAGCCCGAAAGGAACTACCTGGAAAAGGAAGATCTCAACATAGGCGGATCGCAATGACTTTTTCCTTACTTTTTACTGTTATTATTATTGAATATTTCTCCGATTGAGACAGTCGCTGTTCCAAGCTTACCCACAGCCACTCCGGATGCTAGATTTCCTGCTTTAGCAGCAATAAACCAATTTCCGGATAGAATTAATCCTGCTGAGAAAACAGCAATAAAAGTATCACCAGCGCCGCTTACATCGTAGACCTCTTTTGCCTTGGTAGGAATTACAAAATTTTCTCCTTTGTTATCCAGGATAAACACTCCATCCTTACCTAGAGTAACTACAATACCCCCCAAATCAAGATTATGGACTAATATCTTGGCATGTTTTTCCAAGTCATCTTTTCTCAATTCAGGATGATTTACAGCAGTGCAAAATTCTTTGAAATTTGGTTTGATAGTAGTAGCACCTCTATATTTATTATAGTCATATCCTTTTGGGTCTATAATGACAGGTTTTGCTTTAAAAACATATAAAATTTCTTTGATGAATTCTGCTGTTAGAAGTCCTTTTGAATAATCAGATAGTATAACTCCATCAAAGTTATTGTTTGAAGATGAGATATTGTCGAGAATTGCTTGATTTATTTCCTTTTTTACTGGATCAACATTTTCTTCATCTATTCTAATAAGCTGTTGATGTTGTGCAATGACTCTTGATTTTACAGTAGTTTTGCGGTTTGAAATGGAGGTTATCAAGTGTTCTATTCCCTCTTGATCAAACAGATCGGATAATATTTTACTCTCTTTATCATTTCCGCAAAGTCCTGCGATTGTCACCTTGCTGCCCAAGCTTGCGAGATTAGCTGCTACATTCCCGGCACCGCCTATGCGGCTTTCTTTTTTTTCAACGCTTATTATTGGAACAGGTGCTTCTGGCGAGATTCTTTTAACTGTACCCCAAATATAATTGTCCAGGATTAAGTCACCTATAACTAACAAGTGAAGTCTCTTGAAGTCATAGAATAATTTTTTCATATCTTCTGATTGATAGCTATTATTCTTTGACATAATAACCTATTTTTAATTTACATTGTAGTAATTTTTATACCAATCCAGGAATTTCTTTATACCTTCTTTAATATTGGTCTCTGGGAAAAACCCTAATTTTTCTTGTGTATCTTTAATATCAGCAAAAGTTTCTGGTACATCACCGGGTTGAATAGGGAGAAAATTGATGATAGCCTTTTTCCCGATATAATCCTCGATTAGATGTATAAAATCCATTAAGTCTTCACTTTTATGGTTGCCCAAATTGAAAATCTCGTATTTGAATGGTTTATTAAGCGCTGAAATTACTCCAGAGACAATATCATCAATATAGGTAAAATCTCTCCTCATTTTTCCATAGTTATATACATCAATAGGTTTTCCCTCAATAATTCTTTTTGTAAAAATGAAAAGAGCCATATCCGGTCGTCCATAAGGTCCATACACAGTAAAGAATCTTAGTCCGGTACAGGGTAGATTATAAAGATGAGAGTATGTGTAAGCAATGAGTTCATTTGATTTCTTTGAAGCTGCATAGAGAGAGATTGGATAATCTACATTATCTTTAACAGAAAAGGGGAGTTTTTTATTGTTTCCATATACACTAGAGCTGGAAGCGTAAACAAAATTTTCCACTCCGGACCTTTTGGAAATTTCAATAATGTTAAGGAATCCTTCCATATTGGATTTTTGATATGCAAACGGATTTATTAATGAATAGCGTACACCTGCTTGAGCTGCAAGGTTGCAAACCTTACTAATCTCATGTTTTTTAAAGACTGATTCAAGAGCAGGGAAGTCGCAGAGGTCTTTCTTCCAGAAAGTAAAATTATCAAACCGGTTAAGTATCTCCAGCCGAGACTTTTTTAAATTCGGGTCGTAATAGTTGTTTAGGTTGTCTAAACCCACGACTTCTTTTCCATCAGAAAGCAGTTTCTTTGCGAGGTGAAAACCAATGAAACCCGCTGAACCTGTTACTAATATTGCCATAAACTCTTCCTTTAACTTTACATGTCGAACTTTACTCTAATTAATTGGAAATTTCAAAGGAAATTTAACATTAACCGGTAAATCCGTTTCTCCGAAGGTCATATAGGACTCCTTCGGAGAGTTCTTTAAACCGTCACAATAAATGTCGGGACTAAACAGGTTTTTATAGAGTTCTAAAAAAAAATACATAAATTATATGTTGAAAAATAAGGGGGTATTATGAAGATAATCTCTGAACCAAAATGGTTGCTAATTATTTTCCTTCTCTTTACAAAATTTTTGGTTTCTGGAACTGGCAAAGTCTATCTCGTATTAGGCTCTGATACAGCTATATGGGATGGTATGAGTGTTGGTAGATATCATTGCTACTATAATATTGAACTTTACACAAATCCTAATCAAAATGCTTATAAAGTCATGGACCCGGCATTCAGAGCACAATTTGTTGATTCTTATGGTCAGCCTTTAAAAATGACATGGTGGATGATGGCTGGAAATATATTTCGATATGCAAATAACAAAAATGTACCGGTTCCCAATATCATGACTTTATATCTTATGAAAAAATATCATAGTAATACGGTTCAGCAAAACGGCGATGAACTTTCCTTACATTACCATACTTTTTTCTGGAGTGATTATAATGTTGATGGCATTTGGTGGTGGAATCAGTCACTTACTTTTATGGAATGCTTCGACGATTTCAATTACACCTTATGTCAGTTTTTATTAGAAGAAAATATTTTTCCAGTTTCCTTTCGGAGTGGTTGGCATTATATGGATAATGATTGGCAGCATTATCTTGATGAACTACTACCTTATAGCATGCATAATGATTGGCCAAATGTTCGCGTAGACGTGACAGAACCGCTCGATAATACCTATGATTGGTCTCAAGCACCTGAGGAGTTCGTGCCATATCATCCTTCTCCAGAAAATTATCAAATCCCCGGTGATGGTCCAGGATGGGATGTTCGTTCAACTTACTTCAGGCGTTTAGGATACTATGATATAATGCAATATATTTTTGAACAGGCGAGTCATGGAATAGATCAGGTAGCATGTATTTGGGGACATTTACCTGAAACTGACTTTTTGGAAAATATTGAGATAATTGACAGCCTGGCACATAAAATGGCTAACCAGTATCCCAATGTGAAGTTCCGTTATTGTACGGCGATTGAAGCTATGCAGCTCTGGCAAAACTCAGCTGATACAACCGCACCTGAATTGAATATTGAAGAGATTCAATCCGGTGATAAAATCTTTATTAATATTAAAACGAATGAGCCAATTTTTCAGCCCAGCCCATTTATCACAGTAAAAGATATTTATGAAGATTATTTTATTGCACCCTGTCAATCTATTGGGGTTAATGAATGGCAAACTACTGAACCTCTTTCAAGGAATCAATTAGCTAAGATCGGTGTAGCGGTTTGTGATACTATTGGCAACCAGTCAACAGGATTTATTAATTACCTCCCTGATGATATTTTTCTTGATAATATTGATGAAGGGTATGAAGAAGTTAGAGGCAGTTGGTCAACATCTAGTGAAAGTTCATGGGGACTGGATTCAAGAATCACTGTTCTCTTACAAAATGATACAGTCACAGTCAGATGGATTCCAGACATTCAGCAATCCTGTTATTACAATATTTTTACTCAAATTCCGGAAATAGACAATGCGGCAGAGAATATGACTTTTAAAATATATGCAGATTGTGAATGTGTAGATACTGTTAGATTTAATAATTCTCTTCAACCTATGGATTGGGTTTATATTGGAACTGCATCTTTTATTGAAGGAGGAGGTAATTTTCTGGAGTTAGAAGCATATGGAAGTGATCAGGAAGGGAAAGTTGTTGCAGCAGATGTTGTAAGGTTTTCTGCACTTGTTAGGGAATACGATTTATATGTCGAAGATGATTTACTTAATTTTGGTGAGGTTAGTCAGCATGATACTGTTTCATTGGATTTGAAATTGGGAAATCATGGTTATAAGGAACTGATAGTTTCAAATATCTCATCTGCAAATAACATTGTATCTACAACAGTGGACTTACCTGTTATTATTCCGAAAATGAGCTATATAATTATACCTATTCAATTTCATTCAAATACGATTGGTAATATCACTGACACAATTTTCATTGAAAGTAATGATCCGATTGAGTCGAAATATCCTGTATTAGTTAAAGCCAATGTGCAGTTATATTTTATCTTTATTGATAACGAGGATTCTCTAAACTATATTGAAGAAGGTAGCTGGCATTACAGTAATGCACAAGCGTATGGTCCAACAAGTCGTTATTCCTGGTTACATGAAGGACCTGGTGCCAATGCTGCTTTTTCTACAACGTTAAATAAAAACGGTGTGTACGAGATTTTTGAGATTGTTCCCAGTACTGTTAATGCCTCTAACTATGCCGTGTATATTGTTAGCATATCAAATGTAAC